>JBJENW010000036.1:0-24748 GCA_051880395.1 Lachnospiraceae bacterium
AGTATGGAAAAAGTGGCAAATACGGTGGAACAGCTTGTAAGAGGAAGCGAAGCTATATTAGCGCAGGTACAGATGATGAATCAGAGTACGCAGGCGGGGAGCGCGAATGCGTCTGAAATCAAGAAAAATGTTCAGACAATGAAACAGGAGACGGAAGATAATAAAAAAGAAGCGACAGAGATGATCTCAGAGGTTGGAGGTATATTAGAAGAGGCAGTGGAAAAATGCAGAAGTGTAGAGAAAATCAATTTGCTGACGAATGATATACTCGAAATGGCAAGTCAGACGAATCTGTTATCGTTAAATGCATCCATTGAAGCGGCAAGAGCAGGAGAAGCGGGAAAAGGGTTTGCTGTGGTGGCGGATGAGATTCGGGAACTTGCGGATAATAGTAGGGAAACTGCCAGTAATATTCAGGAAATCAGCGAGCTGGTCACCTCCGCGGTAAGCAAATTGGCAGAAATTTCTTTGAAGATGCTGCAGTTTGTAAAAACGGATGTGGTTCAGGATTACGACAGCTTTGTAAAAATTGTAGGACAGTATGAGGCAGATGTCGATCATATGGATGGGATTTTGACAGAAATTGCACAAAAATCATCATCGATGACAGATACCATGCAAGGAATGAATCGTGGAATCAGTGACATTACAGAAACAGTGGAAAAGAGTGCGTTAGATATTGCCGGAGTCGCACAGGATGCAATGCAGTTGGAAAATGCGATGGAAAAGATTCGAAATCAGGTGCAGGGAAATCGTACGATCGTGGGTGAATTGGAATCGCAGGTACAAAAATTTGAAAAAGTATAAAAATTTTGTTGAAAAAAGATTTTATCTTTACATATATTTACAAAAATGCTAGAATAAAAAGAAGAACATTTGCTATTTTGACAGAAAAAGTCAGAGGGCAGACGGTCCTCTGGCTTTATGAGACTAAGGGAGGAAACAGACATGGGGAGCATGGTGACAAGACAGCGTATTACGAATACGAATGGGGACAGACAATTTTTACGAGAAAGAGAACTAGAAAAAGAGCGTGAAAATGCAGAAAAAGAGGATTTTTTATTACATCAGATCGATGAATTTCGAGATAAAGCGAAGCAGCTACAGGCATTAGTGGCCAAAAAAGAAAATAAAGTGCAGGAGCTGCAGAGCATCGTTGATGAAAGCGAAGATAAAGCAGAAAAATTAAAAAATATTTTGAACGAACGCCAGACAGAAGCCGATAAAGTGTTGAAGACCTTTGAGGAACAGGTGAAAATTCTGATCGATCGTGTGCAGGAATGTGTCTTGCGATTAGATTCCAACATAACAGAGCAAATAAAAAATAATAGTGAGAGAACAGGGCAGGGAATAGAGAAAAAAATATCCGCTGCTTTATTTGGTATACAAAAAAAGATTGAAGAGCAGATCGTACAGTTTGATCAGACATTTGGGGAGGACACGGAAAGACTAAGCGGTCAGATTGAAGAGCAGATAAAAGAATTAGAAGACCGCCTGGACCGGACGATCACAAAAACAGAAAAAATAACGTCACGTGTGACGGAACAGATTTCGGATACAGAGGCGTTATTAGAACAGCTAAAAGTGGATTCGGAGGTTTTGAACCATAATTTCGAGGATACATCTGCAAAGACATTACAGCAGATGCGTGAAAAAGCAGAGCAGAATGCACAAGAGCTGCAAAAAGATTCCGAGCGGATCCTGCAGCAGATGCAAACGCAGACGCTGCAGTTGCAGAAACAGTTGCAGGAAATGCTGGTAAAGCAGAACCAGGGAATCAGAGAAAAGTGTGAAAAAACAGATCAGGATCTTCAAAAGAAAACAGAAGAAATAAAAGAAATCTTAGAAACAATAAAGAATACGTTAGAAGAAGAACAAAAGAAAAACGATTCTGCAAAAGAAGAAATAATAGAGAAAATGCATATAGAAAATGTGAATATTTATGGAGAAATGCAGAAAATAAGAGAAGAATTCCCTAAGAAATTCGACGAAATAGAGGAAAATATACAAGATTTGAAGGGAACAAAGCTTTTTGGAAAGATATCGGCAATCTTTTCGGCTTTGACATTTATAGTTGTTTTGTTGTATATTATATTTTCGATGGGACTTATTTAGAACGGGTCTCTTAATTCTGTGATAAAGGAAATATGAGGATATTATGGGTACAAAAATGGAAGAAAACAAAGAAAAAATCTGGGTGATCGGACACAAGAATCCCGATACCGACTCGATTTGTTCCGCAATTGCGTATGCAAATCTGAAAAATGCGAGCAGCGATGGCGAATATGTGCCGAAAAGAGCTGGAAATGTAAATGGTGAAACACAGTTTGTTTTGGATTATTTTGGGGTACAGGCTCCGGAATATGTGGAAAATGCAGGTGCGCAGGTCAAAGATTTGCAGATCACAAAGACAAAAGGTGTTAGCAGTCATCTGTCGATGAAACGTGCATGGGAGTTAATGAAATCTGAAAATGTCGTAACGCTTCCAATCGTGAAACCGGACAAGTCTATGGACGGATTGATCGTAACGTTTGATATTGCACAATCTTATATGGATGTATATGATAACAGTGTTTTGTCTACTGCTCGTACACAGTATAAAAATATACTAGAAACCATTAACGGTACGATGGTCTATGGAAATGAGCATGGATATTTCATTACAGGAAAAGTGGTGATTGGTGCGTCAAGTGCAGATGTCATCGAGGGAGCTGTGAAACGGGACGATCTTGTTATTTTGGGAAACAGAGAGGATGCGCAGAGAAGTGCACTTGAGCAGGAAGCAAGTTGTATTATCGCTTGCAACGATGCAAAGTTCAGTGAGGAGATCTGCAAGCTTGCTGTAGAAAAGCGTTGTATGCTGATAACAACACCATATGATACATTTACGGTGGCACGTCTCATCAATCAGAGTATTCCAATCAAATTTGTGATGAAAAAAGAGGACCTTGTGACATTCGAGTTGGATGATTATGTGGATGAAGTAAAAGATGTGATGTCGAAGGAACGTCATCGTGATTTCCCGGTATTAGATGATCACGGAAAATACGTTGGTATGATCTCACGTCGAAATCTGATGGCAACCAATAAGAAAAAAGTGATCTTGGTGGATCACAATGAAAAGTCTCAAGCGGTTGATGGTATTGATGCAGCAGAAATTCAGGAAATCATCGATCATCACAGAATCGGAAGTTTAGAGACAAATGGCCCGGTTTACTTCAGAAATCAGCCGTTGGGCTGTACGGCGACGATTGTTTACCAGATGTATCAGGAACAGGGTGTGGAGATTACGAAGGAGATCGCAGGTCTGCTCTGTTCTGCCATTCTTTCTGATACTTTGATGTATCGCTCCCCTACTTGCACACCGTTCGATAAAGAAGTGTGCGAAAAACTTGCAAAGATTGCAGAAATTGAAGTAGAACCGTATGCAATCGAAATGTTTACAGCGGGAAGCGATTTTAAATCAAAAACACCGGAAGAAATCTTTTTCCAGGATTTTAAAATGTTTTTTGCAAATGACAGTTCTTTTGGAGTTGGTCAGATCAGTGCCATGGGAGAAGGTGTACTCCGGGAAGTAAAAGAAAAATTACTTCCATATATGGAGACGGCCAGAAAAGAAAAAAATGCAGATATGGTCTTTATTATGCTTACCAATATTCTGGATGAATCAACAGAGATGATCTTTGCTGGTGAAGGTGCGGAAAATCTGGTACGTAATGCTTACCATACAGAGGCAGTGGAAGGCAGATATGTACTTCCGGGTGTCGTTTCACGTAAGAAACAGTTGATTCCTTCTTTTATGGAAGCACTGCAGGCGTAGCATATGGAAAAACAGCATTGGAAACCAGGAAATATGCTTTATCCGGTTCCGGCCGTAATGGTGAGTTGTGCGCGTCCGGGAGAGAAACCGAATATCTTGACGGTTGCGTGGACAGGCACGGTTTGTACGAATCCACCGATGCTTTCCATTTCGGTCCGGCCGGAACGCTACTCTTATGATATTTTAAAAGAGACGAATGAATTTGTCGTGAATCTGACTACAAAGCGTTTAGTGCGTGCAGCGGATTTTTGTGGTGTACGCTCGGGACGAGAAGTAGATAAATACAAAGAGATGCATCTGACACCGCTGGAATCAAAATACATTCAGGCACCAGGCATAGCGGAAAGTCCAGTGAATATTGAATGTAAAGTGAAACAGGTGTTAGAACTCGGATCGCATCATCTGTTTCTTGCAGAAGTGCTAGGGGTATCCGTCGATGCAGCACTGTTGGATGAAAAAGGTTCCCTTCATTTAGAAAAAGCAGATTTGGCTGTATATTCGCATGGAAGGTATGTTTCTCTGGGAGAACAAATCGGAAGTTTTGGTTATTCTGTGCGAAAAAAAGCAGATAAGAAAAAGAAAAAAACAAAACGAAGAAAATAAAAAAACCTGTCCGGTAGGAAAAGCCGGGCAGGTTTTATTGTATCAACTGATCCATCAGATAGGCAAAAATATCATCACTCTGCTTTCGCCAGTTGTCGCAGACGGCGGTAGCCTGTTCTTTATTTGAAACAGTGATGGTCAGGTCGATCAATGGCTCTTCTTTTTCTTTTAACATACAGCGTACAGCGTAGCGGTGATTGGTTGTCTTGTAATAGTCAGCGGTTACAGCTGTCTCGTTTTTTAAACGGATCTGATTCGTCTGCAGATAGCTCTGAATATCTTCTTTGATCGCAGACGAAAGCTTTTCGTGAAAAAAAGCGATGGTTTCTTTGCCGGAAGGCGTGATGTAATATTGTGTATTATTATAGGTCGATTCGGTACGGACCAGTTCCGAAGAAATCAGATCGTTTAATGTTTGCTGTAAAGTAAAATAGTTGGTGTAATCTTTTTCAAGTATAAAATTTGCAATTTGTGTATTTGTCAATGGAAAATCAACCGCATCTAGCATGTATAGAATGATCAATTTATAGATCATCAATGGTTCAGCCAAAAAAATCCCTCCTCAAGATTGATGAAAATAACGTCCCTGATATGTGTCATATTCTTTTAAAAGCTGATTGATTCGATTTAAAACCTGCATCTTTTTTTTACTCCACAGAGGAGCGATCAACTGTTCGCTCGGTCCGTCACCGGTTAGCCGGTGAACCACAAGATCAGGGGACAGGTGCTCTAAACAATGAATCACCAGATGACAATAATCGTCGCAGTCCGGCAAATAAAATGGATGTGTTTGATAATAATCGGCTAAATCTGTATCGGCTAAAATGTGCAAAAGCTGAAGTTTCACTCCTTGAATCGGCATTTGTGAGATATAGTCTACGGACTGAAGAATTCGCGAAATGTCTTCGCCCGGAAGACCAAGAATCAAATGGACGATCACATCAATACCAAGTGCGCGAAGATTTTGAACTGCGGTGTCAAATGTGGACAATGGGTATCCACGCCTAATAAAGGAGGCGGTGTCTTCGTGAATTGTCTGTAATCCTAATTCTACCCAGACTGGCTTGATATGATTCAATTCGTCTAGCAGTGAAAGAACATCCGAATCGAGACAATCCGGTCGTGTTGCAATTGAGAGAACCGCTATGTCTGGTTGCATAATTGCTTCTGTAAAAATACGACGAAGATAGTCTACGGGTGCATAGGTATTTGTAAATGCCTGGAAATAGGCAATATAGCGGGAACAGTGTATACGTGAAGAAAGGCGCATCTTCGCCTCCTGAATCTGCTCCTGTATGGAAAGTTCTTTTGGTGCGGCAAAATCGCCGGAACCGCCGCGGCTGCAAAAAATGCAGCCGTTGGTGCCGAGCGTACCGTCACGATTCGGGCAGGTCATATTGCCGTTTAAGGCCAGACGGTATATTTTTTCATGGTACGTCTGTTTTAAATAATAATCTAATGAATAATAACGTTTTTCGCCCCAGCGAGTGTTTGCGTGTTTTAAAGTCATTGAATGATTCCCTTACTGAATGTGAGATTTTACAGCGTTGCTGACTACCTCGGCTACACGAGGATCAAAGGCTTCCGGCATGATAAAGTCTTCGTTTAATTTATCATCCGGTACAAGCGATGCGATTGCCTGTGCAGCAGCCAGTTTCATTTCTTCTGTGATCTGTTTTGCGTGTCCTTCAAGGGCACCTTTAAAGATACCAGGGAACGCAACGACGTTATTGACCTGATTCGGGAAATCACTCCGTCCGGTTCCCACAACTTTTGCACCAGCTTTTTTTGCAACATCCGGCATGATTTCTGGTACCGGATTTGCCATGGCAAAGAGGATCGCATCTTTATTCATAGAGGACACCATTTCAGGAGTAACGATATTTGGAGCGGAAACACCGACGAAAATATCGGCACCTTTTAAAGCATCTGCAAGTGTGCCTTTTTGATTGTTTAGGTTGGTTACTTCAGTCATTTTTTTCTGCATCCAGTTTAAATCTGGATAGTCTTTCCCGATGATTCCGAGACGATCACACATGGTGACATCTTTAAAACCATAGGTCAGAAGCAGTTTCGTGATGGCAACTCCGGCGGAGCCGGCGCCGTTTACAACGACACGGCAGTTTTCTTTTTCTTTTCCGGTTACTTTTAGTGCGTTGATGATGCCGGCTAATACAACGATCGCGGTGCCGTGCTGGTCATCGTGAAATACTGGGATATCTAACATCTCTTTCAGACGTTCTTCAATTTCAAAGCAGCGTGGAGCGGAGATATCTTCCAGATTGATACCGCCAAACCCAGGTGCAAGATTTTTGACTGCCTGGATGATCTCTTCTGTGTCCTGGGTATCAAGGCAGATCGGAACAGCATTGACATTTCCGAATTCTTTGAAGAGAACACATTTGCCTTCCATGACAGGCATGGCAGCGTATGGTCCGATGTTTCCAAGACCGAGAACAGCACTTCCATCGGATACGACAGCAACGGTGTTTGCTTTCATTGTATATGTATAGACTTCTGATGGGTTTTCGGCAATGATCTTACAAGGTTCAGCGACACCCGGGGTATATGCGATAGCAAGATCTTCGCGGGATTTGACAGGCGCTTTTGCAACGGTTTCTAATTTTCCATTCCACTGTTTGTGGAGAAAGACTGCTTTTTCACTGGTATTCATTTTTGTAACTCCTTTACATTGTAATAACTAACTTTATAATAGCATTAAAATTTTTACAAATCAAGGAAAAAAGGACTTCCTATTTGCAGAAAAGTGGTGTATAATATCTCTCAGAAAGAGAGATCTGAGTGAAAATTCACATGTGTGAATTCTATGGGACGTCAGATTTAAATCAGGAAGTAGTCATATCAAAATCAGATAAAATTTCAAAATATATAAAAAATAAGGAGAAACGTGGATGAGAGAGAAATATGAGAGTCTTTCGGTTGCGACGTTGCGCGAATTGGCAAAAACCAGAGGCATGAAGGGGATTTCTGCTCTGAAAAAAGCGGATTTGATCGAGCGAATGTTGCAGGAAGACGAAAAGGATGCAGCGGAAAAACACGCACAAGAAGCGAAACAAGCGGCAGTGCAGAAACCGGTACATTCAGACGAGGCGGAAACAAAGTCAGAGGAAAAGATGGATTTTCGGCCACGGCATACTTATACGCGTCGAAATGAAGAAGAATCCCACCGAACATGGAAAAATGAAGACAGCGGCTATCGACGGACAGAAAATACCAGTTATCGTCGAAATAATGAGGGAGAGCGTACGAATTATACCCGTCGGAATGAAAACATTGGTTATCGGCGAACGGATCGTGGCGAAATGCAAGGAATGAACAACTATGCAGATGATGCTTATGTCGCTCGGCGCAGTGAAGGAGAAAACACTTATCGCCGCAGTGAACCGAAAGTCGAAAATGATTTTGAAAATAGTGAATTGGATAGTGGAATACAGGCAAATGGAATTTTGGAAGTAATGCCGGATGGCTATGGTTTTATCCGCTGTGAAAATTATTTGCCGGGAGAAAATGATGTTTATGTGGCGCCGTCTCAGATTCGTCGGTTTAATTTGAAAACAGGCGATATTGTTACGGGAAATACAAGAGTTAAGACACAACAGGAAAAATTCAGTGCTTTATTATATATCTCATCGATTAATGGATATCATCCGTCTGAAGCAACACGTAGAAAGAATTTCGAAGATTTAACCCCGATATTTCCGAATGAACGCCTTCGCATGGAGACGGCGGATAATAATATGGCAATGCGAATTGTTGATCTGGTCTCTCCGATCGGAAAAGGGCAGAGAGGAATGATCGTATCACCTCCAAAAGCTGGAAAAACAACACTTTTAAAACAAATGGCGCGCTCGATTGTGAAGAATAACCCGGATATGCGTGTGATTATTCTTTTGATTGATGAGCGTCCAGAGGAAGTGACAGACATCAAAGAAGCCATTGAAGGAGAAAATGTAGAAGTGATTTATTCTACATTTGACGAATTACCGGAGCATCATAAACGTGTTTCTGAAATGGTGATCGAGAGAGCAAAACGTTTGGTGGAGCATAAGCAGGATGTGACCATTCTCTTAGATAGCATCACACGTTTGGCAAGGGCATATAATCTTACAGTTCCACCGAGTGGACGTACGCTTTCTGGCGGTCTTGATCCGGCGGCACTTCATATGCCGAAACGCTTTTTTGGTGCAGCCAGAAAAATGCGGGAGGGCGGCAGTCTGACGATTCTTGCGACCGCATTGGTAGATACAGGAAGCAAAATGGATGATGTGGTATATGAAGAGTTTAAGGGAACTGGAAATATGGAACTGGTTTTAGATCGGAAATTATCCGAAAAACGTGTATTTCCTGCAATTGATATTACGCGTTCCGGTACGCGAAGAGAGGACTTGCTGTTAGATGCACAGGAACAGGAAGCTGTGACACATATGCGCCGGGCAATCAACGGCATGCGCACAGAAGAAGCTGTGGAAAATATTTTAAACATGTTTGCACATACTAAAAATAATCGTGAGTTTATCGAAACTGTGAAAAAGACAAAGTTATAGTAGAAAATGCTTGCATAGCTGTAAGAGATATGCTATACTAATAACGCTGTTTATCGGGATGAAAAGAATGGCGGTCGTGTAGAGGCTATGTTCCAGCAATATAGTCCGAGGAGCAGACAAAGAGATAAATATTATTTTTAGATGTGAGGTGAAAACATGAAGGCAGGAATCCATCCAGATTATTATCAGGCTACAGTTACATGTAACTGTGGAAATACGTTTGTAACAGGTTCAACAAAGGAAAATCTTCACGTTGAAATTTGTTCAAAATGTCATCCGTTCTATACAGGACTTCAGAAATCTGCAAGAGCTGATGGACGTATCGATAAGTTCAACAAGAAGTATGGTTTTAACAAATAAGTATTTGATAATACAGGACAAGGTTGAGGTTGCAAAATCTCAACCTTTTTTTGGAAAAGAGGAAACAAATGGCATATTCCGGGATTGGCGGACAGGCTGTATTAGAAGGCGTGATGATGAAACACGAGGATCAGTACGCGGTTGCAGTCCGAAAGCCAGATCAAGAGATTGTTGTGGATGTGCATAAGGATACTGGCATCTGCAAGCATAAAATTGTAAAAAAAATACCGATTTTGCGTGGTATTTTAAACTTTATAGATTCCCTTGTTCTGGGGATGAAAACATTGACTTATTCTGCGGCTTTTTACGATGAGGAAAAAGAGGCAGAGAAAGAAACTTCACAGAAAAAAGAAAATCTGATCATGGGGATGACGGTGGCGTTTTCGATTGTTCTGGCGGTGGCGGTATTTGTCATGTTGCCGTATGGAATCGCAGAATTCTTTCATAAATATTTGCCGGCATACTGGATGTTTGCCATGGTGGAAGGAATGATCCGGTTGGGAATTTTTCTGATTTACTTAGCAGCAATTTCACAGATGGAAGATATTCGGCGTGTGTTCATGTATCACGGTGCCGAGCACAAGTGCATCAATTGCATCGAGCACGGAATGGATCTGACGGTGGAGAATGTTCGGAAAAGTTCCCGTCTGCACAAACGCTGTGGAACGAGTTTTTTATTGATCGTGTTGTTGATCACGATTCTGTTTTTTATGTTTATTCGTGTAGAGTCACCGGTTTTACGTCTGGTTTATCGGTTATTGCTGGTACCTGTGATTGCAGGTGTGGCATATGAGTTTATTCGATTGGCGGGACGTACAGACAATTTGATCATAGATATTTTTAGCAAACCGGGGTTGTGGCTGCAACGGCTGACTACGCGTGAACCGGATGATGCGATGATCGAGGTTGGAATCGCATCGGTGGAGGCTGTGTTTGACTGGAAAGCATATCTGGAAGAGCAAAAGACCGCACAGACAGAGTGAATAGAAAAATAAGAGGGATTTTATGAATTTTAGAGAAGCGATAACGGCCGGAACACTGATACTGAACAAAGCAAATGTGCCGGACAGTGAAATCGATGCGAGACAATTATTAGAAAAGGCCTGTAAGATCGATCGAAATTATTATTATCTGCATATGGAAGAAGAATTGACACAGGAGCAACAAAAAGAGTTCGAGAGTCTGGTCAAAAAACGGGCGGAGCGGATTCCACTGCAGTATATCACTGGAGAACAGGAATTTATGGGACTTTTATTTAAAGTAAATTCCAGCGTTCTGATTCCACGTCAGGACACGGAAATTTTGGTAGAGCAGGCATTGAACGTGTGCAGACCACAGATGAAAGTGCTCGATATGTGCACCGGCTCCGGCTGTATTATTATCAGTCTTGCAAAATATGTAGAAAATCTGGAGGCATATGGTGTAGATGTTTCAAAACAGGCATTGCTTCAGGCAAAAGAAAATGCACGCCTAAACGGGGTGCAGGTGAACTGGGAGCGCAGCGACTTGTTTGAAAATGTGAAAGATACGTTTGATATGATCCTATCGAATCCGCCTTATATTCCAACTGCGCAGATTGAAACCTTGATGCCGGAGGTGCGGGACTTTGAACCGATCGAGGCATTGGATGGAAAGGAAGACGGTCTGTTTTTTTATAACAAGATCATTGAGCAGAGTACAGAATATTTAAATCGAAACGGATTTCTGTATTTGGAAATCGGTTGTGATCAGGCAGAAGCGGTTCAAAAACAGATGCAAAAAGTCGGATTTGGGGACATTGAGGTGGTGAAAGATCTCGCGGGACTCGATCGCGTGGTGAAAGGAAAACTATTGGCACACTAGTGTGTTGGGGAGCAAAGAGATTGGAAAAGCAGATCATAGAAAGGAAAGAAAGAAATGTTTGATAAATTAGAAGATATTCTCATTCGTTTTGAGGAAGTACTGAGTGAGCTGAGTGAACCGGATGTGGCAAATGATCCGGAACGCTTCCGAAAGTTAATGAAAGAGCAGAGCGATCTGGCTCCGCTTGTAGAAGCTTATAAAGAGTACAAAAAACAGAATGAAACGATTGAAGACAGTAAGCAGATTCTGGAAGAAGAAAAAGATGAGGAACTTCGAGAACTTGCAAAAGAAGAGATGAATGAGGCAAAAGAAAAAGTAGAAGAATTAGAAAACCGTTTAAAGATTTTGCTGCTTCCGAAAGATCCGAATGATGATAAGAACGTGATCGTGGAGATCCGTGCAGGTGCCGGCGGTGATGAGGCGGCATTGTTTGCGGCAGAAATTTATCGTATGTATGTACATTTCGCAGAGAGCAAGGGCTGGAAAGTGGAGACGATGGAATGCGAAGAAATTGGAATCGGCGGTATGAAGAGTGTGACGTTTATGATCACCGGACAGGGTGCTTATTCTGTGATGAAATATGAATCCGGAGTCCATCGTGTACAGCGTGTACCGGAGACAGAATCCGGCGGAAGAATCCATACTTCTACGATTTCTGTTGCAGTGATGCCGGAAGCAGAGGAAGTGGAGATCAATATTGATGAAAAAGATATTCGAATTGATGTTATGCGTGCGTCCGGAAATGGTGGTCAGTGTGTCAACACGACGGATTCAGCTGTACGTCTGACCCATTATCCGTCCGGTATCGTGGTATATAGCCAGACGGAAAAATCTCAGATTCAGAATAAGGCAAAAGCGTTTGCGATCTTGCGTACAAAATTGTACGATATTGAATGTCAAAAAGCGCATGATGCAGAAGCTGAGGCCCGTAGAAGCCAGATCGGAACCGGAGATCGTTCTGAAAAAATTCGTACCTATAACTTCCCGCAGGGACGTGTGACGGATCATAGAATCAATCTGACATTGTATAAATTGGATAAAATCATGAATGGTGATATACAAGAGATCATTGATGCATGTATCGCAGCCGATCAGGCAGCGAAGTTGGCGAAGATGCAGGATGATTAATAAAGCTTCGCGAGAGAAGATGTGCAAGAAACGGTGAGTGAAGAAATTTCATAAAAAATTAGAGTGTCCTATATCAGAGGAAAAGCTTGATATAGGGCATTTTATGTATATTGAAAGTTGCATGTAATGTTAGGAAATGGTATACTTACAATGGAAATAAAACATCAACTTTGATACATGATCAGCGGCAGAACGGAGAAATTTGATGAGAGAAACAGAAAGGATTAGACAATGATGCGAAAAGTATATATGAAAGTATATCAATGGGCGAGTATAGGATTTTTTTCGGCAGCGGCGGTTTGGTTGTTTTTGATGAGCGTATGCGGGACTTGTTTTTTTGTGGCACCGACGGAACGAACTGCATTTAAAAGGGATGCAGTCTGGTTGAACATTCTTGTGTTGGCAGGAGGTTTGATTCTGATATATTTTGCATATAAAAATCAAAAAATCCGGTCTCTGGCGGAAAAGATAACAAATGATCCAAAAACCTATCGAAAAGTCAAAACCGGGCTGTTATGCATCTATGGGATATTTGCCTTTTTATTTGTGATCGGGACACAGTATGTACCGCGTGCAGATCAGGAATATGTATTGGATGCAGCATATCAGTTGAAAATAGGAAATTATGATATGTGGAAAAAGGGTGGATACATGGAAATGTATTCCAATCAGAATGGGATCGTGCTGATTTTATATTTGTTTTCACTTATTTTTGGAGATAAAAATTTTCTGGCGTTTCAGCTTTTGAATGCGGTAGTGTTGGTCGTGCTTATGAAACAGATGATGGACATTTCGGGGGTGCTGGGAACATCCAAAACAGGGCAGCTTGTGGTAGGACTCCTTCAGATCATTTATTGTCCGCTTCTGTTTTATACATTTTTTGTATATGGAAATATCATCGGATTGAGCCTGTCTCTGTTCGCCATTCAGTCTGAGTGGAACTATTTTGATTCCAAGGAAAAGAAATATGCTGTATATGCAGCAGTTGGAATTGCAATGGCAGTCATGATAAAAAATAATTATTTGATCTTTATGCTGGGAATGCTCGTTTATGCTTTAGGCGAAGTGATCGGGAAAAAACAGTGGAGAGGTCTGATTTTTGGGCTGGGAATTTTGGCTGCTTTCTTCGGACAAAAAACAATGACGCAGATGATCGTAGAAAACGTAACTGGGCAAGAATTGGAAGGTGGAGCATCATCGTTTGCATGGATCGCGATGGGATTGCAGGAAGGCGGGTATTTGCCGGACGGCTGGTATAATAACTATGTACCGGACAGTTATGCACAGGCAAATTATGACAGAGACGTTCAGGCTGAAATGAATAAAGAAGAAATAAAAAATCGTTTGACATTTTTTAAAGAGAATAAAGAGCAGACACAAAAATTTATATATCGAAAACTATCCTCCGAATGGAATAATCCGTCCTTTCAGGGCATGTGCATCTCACAGGGCTGTGAGACACACATCGAGCCGAATGCGCTGATCAGTTGGGTGATGTCGCCAAAAGGTTCCTATCTTTTAACAGCTTTTTGGAAGTATATACAATTTTTTATTCTGGCTGGCGTGCTGCTTTTTTTGCTCGGGGGATGCTATAAAATGGCCGGAGAAAAAAGTCTGGTTTTGCTCGTCACATTTGTGGGAGGATTTTTGTTTCACATGTTTTGGGAGGCGAAAGCACAATACACGATTTCCTATTTTGTGATGCTTTTCCCGTTAGCCTGGATCGGGGTACAAAATGCCTGCCATTGCGTGAACCAATGGATAAAACACGACAAAGAAAGCGGATTGTATATGTTTAAGAAAAAGAAAAATCGGGTAAAATGCGTGCTGTTATTGGTGGGAATCATTCTTACGATCGCACTACCGGATGTTCGAAAACTTTATTATCCGTCAGAAGACGTCATCAATTTTGCAGAGTATGAACAAGAAATGCTTCAAGAAAACAACAGTGAAGGGAAGGAATAGTAGCATGAAGAAAAAAATAGGAATACTGGTGGCAGTTCAGCTGATTCTTCTGATCGGATTCGGCATTTTTGCTGCAACGAAAGAAAGAACCTCTCTGAATCCTGAGATGGATAGCTGGCAGTCACAGAAAGCCGTTTATGATGAAACACAAAATTCGTGGTATGTTGATGCAGACTCCAATGCAGGGGAGAGTAACGATACCTCTGATAAGGAAGATCAAAGTACGATCTGTGGACCGTATATTGATTTAAAAAAAGGCAGTTATACTGTAACAGTAGCGTATGAGACAGATACAGATCATACTTGTACATTTGCAGCAGATGGAGAAACCGGGAGAAATTCCGGTCTGGAATACAGTGATGTGAAATTAAATTCTTTGCAGAAATCGGTAGATATTGAGATAGAAGCCAGAGAAAATGTGAAAAATTTTGAAGTCCGGTTTCAATATGGTGGAAGCGGCTATCTGAAGATCGATCAGATTTCAATCAAGGAAAACAGATACAGAAATCTGCGCCATCTTACTTGCCTGTTTTTTCTGTTTTTGCTTTTGGATGGCTGTATTGTGTTTTGGGAGAAGATCAAACAAAATCGGAAAGAAATCCTGGTCTTACTTGGAATTGCTTTCTTTTCCTCGCTCCCTCTGATGATGTTAAATCTGTATAACGGGCACGATCTGCCGTATCATTTGCTCCGAATTGAAGGAATTGCACAGGAATTGAAATTAGGGCATTTTCCGGTCAGAATGCATTCGTACAGCTGCTCCGGATACGGACATCCGGTTTCGATTTATTATGGAGATCTGTTGTTATATATCCCGGCAGTGTTGCGGTTACTCGGTTTTTCTGTATTAGGGGTATATAAGATTTATATTTATATGATCAATCTGGCTACTGTTTTGATCACATATTGGTGCCTGAAGCAGATATACCAGAAAAAGATGGTTGCAATGGCAGGCGCGGCAGCATATACGCTTGGTGCTTATCGAATCGTCGATATTTTTGTGCGGGCGTCACTGGGTGAGTTTACAGCAATGCTGGTATTTCCAGTGATCGCGCTTGCGGTGTATCAGATGTATACGGCGGATGAAACGGATTGGAAAGAGTATCGGAAAAATATCGGTTTGCTGGTCCTTGGAATGACGGGACTGATCACAAGTCATATTCTTTCCACAGAAATGGTGACATTGTTTTTGGCGTTTGTCGCAATTGTGCTGATCAAAAAAACCATACGGAAAAATACATTAAAGGTGTGGATTTTCTCTGTTATTGGGACGCTTTTGGTGAATGCGTGGTTTTTGGTTCCATTTGTCAATTATTATCTGAAAACGGATGCGTGGATCAATCACCGCTTAGAAGAGGGGGCATCATTAAAAATTCAAGCGGAGGGCGCATATATCGGACAGTACTTTGCATTTTTACAGAGCCCGCGTGGATTGTCGCAAGAGTATGTGGCAACTCGATTACAATTGACACCGGGATTGGTTTTTATGGCGGTTCTTCTGATCGCAGTGTATATGCTCGTTATCGGGAAACGAAATAAAAAAATAACATTTTATACAGGTTTTGCCCTTTTCTCACTGTTTTTGGCATCGGACCTGTTCCCGTGGGATTGGCTTGTGAAAAATGTGCCGGGTTTTCGGCTCTTGGCATCTGTACAGTTCCCATGGCGATACATCACGATCGCAGTCGTTTTTTTAATGCTGCTTCTGTGTGAGTTACTTGTCTGGTTTCAGGAAACCGAAACGTTTCGATTGCAACAGTGGTGCAGTGGCATTTTGGCAGTCAGTCTTGGAATGGCCTGCATTTTGACAAGCCAGCTGTTCGATACCGGAACGGAATATGCGTCGATCGATGGAGGATATACAGATGAATTTTGTGCAGCCTCCCTGAATCGAAATTTCGTAGGAGATGAGTATTTGCGAAAAGATTCCTATACGGCATGGATGGATGGACAGTATCGGACAGAAAATATGAATGAGATGACGGAACTGTCCAGAAAAGGCGAACAAATACGACTGCATTGTGAAACCGGAGAGCAAGAAGGGGCTGTTGAGGTTCCGATGTTCCATTATCCAGGATATCACGCATGGGATGACCAGGGAAAAGAATATAAAATAACGGATGGATTTAATAATACGATTCGAATCACACTTCCAGCAGAGTATAGCGGAGATATTACGATTGATTTTTGGGAACCGGTTTTGTGGAGAGTGTCGGAAGTGATTTCTCTGCTGTCAGTTCTTTTCCTGGCAGGGATGAAAATCATAGAAAAGAAAAAAGAAAAATAGTTGTGAAATCTTAGAAAAAAGATTTAGAAAACCCTCTTTCATACCGAAATAATAGATGAGTATCTATATGCTAAAGTGTATAGAAAAAGATCGTCGAGAACGACAAAACAGAAATTGTCGTAGGATGGGAGAGGGTTCTGCTATGAAAAAAATCAAGAAAAATAAAAAAACAGAGCTGTTAAAGAATAAAACAAAAAAGCTGCAAAAAAATCGACCGCCAAAGAAGAAAGAGAAAACAAAGGCAAAAGTAACAGGAAAAACATATAAAGTGTTTGGAATTCGAGTGAAAATTTTTGCTTGTTTTTTGATCCCGATTGCCTGCATGCTCGTATTAGGGTGGATGTCGTATAATAAAGCGGCACAAGGATTAAATAATAATTTTCAGGATTTTTCCATGCAGACAATTGCTACCTCATCAGATTACATAGAGTTGGGGGATTCCTTTGTTGAGACAGAGGCACTGAAATATATTACAGATACAGAACTCAGCAGTTATTTTAAGGGAAAGTTAGAAAATGATGCTTCACAAAAACGTGAGGTCGTAGAGCGAATCCGAAAACAGATGATGGCGACACAGGTAGGCAATGAATTTATCAGTAATATGTACATTGTCACGAAAGAAGATGTAAATATGATCACCATGTCAAATCATATTTATGCAGGAATTTATGAGGAATTCAAAAAGGAGACGGATAGTGATACGAATAAAAATAGTGTCAGCGTAAACTGGATGGATCATCATGAAAAACTAGACGAATATATGGGGATCGATCCAAATTCGTATATCATGTCGTATCAGCTTCCAGCCGTAAGAGATAAAGCGATTATGGTGGTGGATATCAAGCCGGAGAAGATTCAAGAGCTTTTAGAAGAGATGGATATGGGAGATGGAAGCATTGTCGGATATGTGACGGAAGGCGGACGCGAAATTTCGGTTGAACATAAAGAAAAGGGAGCAAAAGGTGTTTTGAAAGAAGGAGAGACCGTTTTTGCGGATAAAGATTTTTATAAGAAAAGTAAAGGTGAAAACAAAGCGGTTCGTGTTCAGTTTAAAGGCACGGAATATGTATATCTGCATAAAACAAGCGAGGAGACAGGGGCGACAACCTGTGCGTTAGTCCCATACGAGCATATTACAGCAAATGCAGTAGACATTCGAAATATGACGGTTCAGTATGTGGTTTTGGCATCGATTGTCGCAATTTTGATCGGAACATTGATCGCAAACGGAATCCGGAAAAATATGAAAGTACTTGCAAAGAATATGAAACAGGTTGCAGACGGGAATCTGACGACACAGGTGAGTGTGCGAGGATATGACGAATTCCAAAGTCTGGCACAGATTGCAAATCACATGATCGGAAATAATAAAAATTTGGTACAGCATGTACAGCAGGCAACCGGAACATTGGAAGAATCAGCGAAAGAAGTATCGGAAACATCCGGGGTGATCCAGACTTATTCGGAGAGGATTTCGAATGCCATTGATGAGATCAATAATGGCATGGAACGTCAGTCACGGCATGCTGAAAAATGTGTGGAGAAAACCGGCAGTCTGTCAGAAAAGATTCAGGATGTCAGTGCAACAGCACATGATGTAGAAAAACTGGTGGAGCAGTCAAAAGGTATGATTTATGAAGGTATGCAGATCGTGCAGATGCTTGGGGAGCGTGCACAGGAAACCACGCAGAGTACCGATCAGGTGGAAAAGAGTATCGATGGACTGAAAAAAGAATCGAAGATCATCAATGAATTTGTACAGACGATCACAGAAATATCCGATCAGACAAATCTGTTGTCGTTAAATGCAAATATTGAGGCGGCACGTGCAGGAGAAGCAGGAAAAGGGTTTGCGGTTGTCGCAGAAGAGATTTGGAAACTGGCGGCGGATTCTGCGAGCGCGGCAGAAAAAATCAGTGAAAATGTGGAGAATATCCGCAAGCAGACACAAGAAAGTGTGGAGAGTGCAAAACAGGCAAAAAGAATTGTAGCGCTTCAGACGGATGCGGTGCAGAAAGTGACAGAAGTATTCACAAATATGAATGCTTCGATGGAACTTTTGTTTGATGCTTTGACAGAAATTTTGGAAAATACAGAATTGGCGGATGAAGAGCAGAAAGCGACAGTAGAAGCGGTTCAGCGAATTTCCGAGATTATTAAAGATACAGCGGACAGTGCAGCTGTTGTATCAGATATCGCGACGAATCTGCAGGAAAATGTTGTGCAGATGAATCAGACAGCGGAGAATCTGGATCAAAACATGGAAGGATTGAAAAAAGAGATTTCCGTGTTTAAAATTGAATAGCATCCTCTCTTGACATAAGAAGCACAAACCGCTAGACTAAATCATGTACACATGAGAATGTGAAAATGACAGAAAACAGGACAAGGTGTAAGAAATCATGAAGATAGGATTTTTTGATTCCGGCATGGGCGGGCTTTCTGTATTACAGGAGGCAATGTGTCTTTTGCCGGAAGAGCAATTTTTATATTACGCAGACGAAAAACATGTCCCATATGGGGAAAAAACGAAAGAAGAAGTCATCGACTATGTCGAAGAAGCGGTACAGTTTATGGTAAAGCAAGGGATCAAAGCGATCGTCATAGCATGTAATACAGCGACAAGTGTGGCAATCAGTCATCTGAGACAGGAATATGATTTTCCGATCATCGGAATGGAACCGGCGGTAAAGCAGGCGATCGATACATATGGAGATAAACGTGTACTGGCAACTGCCACACCGATCACCGTTAGAGGAGAAAAAATGAGATGCCTCATCGAGCGTGTGGATAAGCAGCATCTGGTGGATCTGGTTCCGCTTCCCAAATTGGTTCGTTTTGCAGAAAACGAACACTTTGATTCATCAGAAGTGGAATCTTATCTGCGACAGGAATTTTCCAGGTTTTCGCTTGATGAGTATGCGTCAGTGGTACTCGGCTGTACGCATTTTAATTATTTTAAAGACAGCCTTCGAAATGTTTTGCCAGAAAGCATTCATTTTGTGGATGGAAACGGGGGAACGATCCGCCATCTGAAAGAAGAATTAAAAAAGCGAGATCTTCTGGAAAAACAACCGCAGGAGGTCTCTTATTATTATTCTGGGGAACGGGTGACAGATACAAAAGAACTGGCGCGCATTGCGCGTTATATGCAGCGTCTGGAGCGGATGTATCAAATACAATAAAATTTGGAATAAAGGAGCTTGAAATGTCAAAGATAATGGGAATCAGCATAAAAATCTGCATTTTTTGTATTAGTTTTGTGCTCTTGTATCTGATCATACAAGATTATAAAAAACGCCATGAATTGGGGAAAAATGATCAAAAATTCTTAGTTAGAAGTGTCATTCTCATACAGCTTTTTGTTTGTTTCTTGCTCTTTAAACTGTCTACGGTGCCCAATCTGTTTGTAGATGAGGCAAACTGTATGTATGACAGCTGGTGCATTGCTAACTATGGGGTAGATAGCAATTTGATCAAAAATCCGGTTTACCTGCAGTCATTTTGGGGACAGGGACAATCCGTACTCTATGCGTATATGGCGGTACCGTTTCTGAAAATTTTTGACTATGATCTGTTTGCCTTTCGGCTTCCGCTTGTTTTGTGCAGTATCGGTGTAGTCATACTCCTGTTTTTTATTTTGTTGCAAAAATGGAAACCGGGGCAGGTATTTCTTTGCATGGTTGTACTTGTGACTTCCCCGTGGCTGTTTAATACGACGCGGTGGGGGATGGATTGCAATGTCGCACCGTATGTGTTCTTTCTGGGGGTTGGCATTTTTTATCTTGGAGTTCAGAAGAAAAAAACTGGCTTAGAGTTGGTCGGAACGATATGCTTTGGTTTGACGGCATATGCATATAATGTCGCGTGGATCTTTCTTCCGTTTTTTCTTATGTGCCTGTTTGCTGCCATGCTGGCAAAGAAAAAAATATCCTGGAAAAAATTCGGATTACTGAGTCTCGTTCTCATTGTAGAGATCATGCCGATTTTTATTTTTGCCATACGGAGTAATGTAGCAGATTGGAATGAAACGGTTCGGATTTTATTTTGGACATCTCCGAAATTGCAGACAGGAAGAGTGGGGGCATCCTTTATTGATCTGCATCATTCGATCATAAAGAATATGCTCAACAATCTAAGACAGGGGTTTCAGATGTTTTGGAACGGTTCTGACCAATTATCCTGGAACAGTATCAGCGGTTATGGAGCGTATTATCTGTTTGCACTTCCGTTTTTTATCGTAGGGTTTTTGAAACAGATAAAAGAAAAGAGTTTTTTCAACTGGATGATATGCAGTGTCTATATTGGAATGATTCCGGTGATGCTTTTAGTAACACCGAATTTTAATCATTGGATTTTTCTTCATTTTGCAGTCTTACTTACGATTGGAATTGGTGTGATAGAAATTTGCGGGGATAAGAAGATCATTTGGAATGCGGCGACGGTAACCTATTTGATTGCTGCGGTTTCCTTTCTCAATACCTATTTTCATTCGGACCGATTTACAGGATGGCAGATCAGTAATGCAGAGACATTGAAAGAGTTGCATACGGATACTTATGAAAAGGTTTATTTTGATCAGATAGAAGTCATTATGCTTCGGGCGTTTTTACCAGCATCACCGGAGGAGTTTCAAAAGACGAAAGATCACCCATATTCACAAGAGGAGCTGTCTTCGGATACAAAGTATTTAAATTTTGAAAAATTGCAGGATCAGACGACTGTGGAACCAAATTCAATGGCATTGATTCCGACTGAAAACATGGAACAATGGGCAAATGTAACGGCACAAATGCAATGCGAAAAGAGCATTACACTGGAAGGAAAAGAATTTCTGGTCTATGTCACACCATAAAACGTAAAATTCACGAAAACGTTCTTGCAATTTCTTGATGATTGGAGTATACTTGAAGTTGCGAGAGCACTTCGCAGATATAGTTCATCGGTAGAATGCCAGCTTCCCAAGCTGGATAGGCGGGTTCGACTCCCGTTATCTGCTGATCAGAGATTGAAACAGAGGTTTCGGTCTCTTTTTTATTATACGGGAAAATATATGATTTTTGTATGAAATTTAGATGAATAAGGAGAAAGTGGATGTTAGAATTACAGAATATCTCATATTCCGCAGAGGAAAACGGCGTAACAAAGGAGATTTTAAAAAACATTAACTTAAAAATAGAAGATCGGTTTGTAGCTGTCACAGGACCAAATGGCGGCGGAAAATCTACATTGGCAAAATTAATTGCAGGTATCATCAAGCCAACAAGTGGACGTATTCTTTTTGATGGAGAGGATGTGACCGAGTTAAGCATTACGGACCGGGCAAAAAAGGGTATCAGTTTTGCGTTTCAGCAGCCGGTCCGTTTTAAAGGTCTGACGGTGAAGGATTTGATTTCCATCGCATCCGGAAAAGATCTGAAGGTTTCTCAGGTATGTGATATTTTATCGGAAGTGGGGCTTTGTGCAAAAGATTATGTAAATCGAGAACTGAATGACAGTCTTTCCGGAGGAGAATTGAAACGAATCGAGATTGCGATGATCATGGCAAGAGGAACAAAGCTTTCTGTTTTTGATGAGCCGGAGGCAGGAATTGATCTTTGGAGTTTCAATAACCTGATTCGTGTATTTGAAAAAATGTATCAGCAGATCAATGGCTCGATCATCATTATTTCCCATCAGGAGCGAATCTTAAATATTGCCGATCAGGTTGTTTTGATCGCTGACGGACAAGTGAAAAAGCAAGGGGCGAAAGAGGAAATTTTGGATGAACTGTTAAATAGCAATACTGTTTGTCAGAGTCTGACAGAAAAATTATAGATTGAAGTGAAAGAAAAGGAGTACGGCCATGGAGATGGATAAGATACAAAAGCAGCTGTTAGAGGAGGTATCGGACCTGCATACGGTTCCACAGGGTGCCTATAATATCCGTGCAAACGGACAGCTTGCGGAAAGAAATACGACAGCAAACATTGATATTGTGACAAAAGAGGATAAATCTGGCATTGATATTCATATCAAACCGGGAACGAAAAATGAGAGTGTGCATATTCCGGTCATTTTAAGCCAGAGTGGATTAAAAGATACCGTTTACAATGATTTTTACATCGGAGAGAATGCAGATGTCACGATCATTGCCGGCTGTGGCATTCATAATCCGGGTGAATCGGATAGTACCCATACCGGTATTCATCGTTTCTTTTTAGAAAAAAATGCACATGTCCGTTATGTAGAAAAACATTACGGGGAAGGCGACGGAAATGGCGAGCGGATCATGAATCCAACCACAGAGATGACCCTTGGTGAGGGTGCAAGCATGGATATGGAAACTGTCCAGATCAAAGGCATTGATTCCACGGAGCGTATTACCAGAGGGAAATTGGCATCTAATGCATCGTTAGAGATTCATGAAAAGATCATGACACATGGAAAACAGGTGGCAGAGACGAATTTCGAAGTGGATATGGACGGAGAGGATTCCTCTGTGAATCTGATCTCACGTTCGGTTGCAAAGGGAGAATCCAGACAAGTATTCCGTTCTGTTATCAATGGAAATAGTCGCTGTGCGGGGCACAGTGAATGCGATGCAATCATTATGGACCAAGGTCATGTTTCTGCAATACCAGAGTTGACTGCAAATAATATTGATGCAAACCTCATTCACGAAGCGGCGATCGGAAAAATTGCGGGTGATCAGTTGATCAAACTGATGACACTAGGACTGACAGAACAGGAAGCAGAAGAGCAGATCATCAACGGATTTTTAAGATAAATAGGAACATGTCAGTACACGCGTATCCGCCCGGAAGAATTCCGGGCGGATGTTGTATGTATCGTATTTTACATAAAAGCAGGAATGGGATTATTGAATCTGAAACTGTACTTTACAGAGATTTCCTGCACGATCCCAGACTTTTAACGTGTAGGTTCCTGTTTGGCTGATCTTTTCTCCGCTGTTGATTTTTTTGCCATTTAGGAGTGCTTTGCTGATTCCGGATTCTTTGTCTGAGAATCGAATTGTGGCGGTTTTATATGTTTTTCCGTTTTTTACGCCTTGTACAGTCGGTTTTGTCTGGTCGATTCCGGTTACGGAAACGGTTTTGTGTATTACATAATCCTGCTCGGTGCGGATACAGAACCAGTAGGTTCCGTTCTTTTTGATCTGAAAACCTTTTTTTGACACTTCCTCCATATCGTCCGATGTGCCGGTACATTTCATTGACAGTGTCTCGATCCCGTCAAATCCGTTTGCAGAGATTTTCATGGTGACGAAATCCTTATTTTTCGAGAGTTTCTGCTGAATCTGAATTCCGTCTGCATCACGTACGGCACACACCGAAAGATTTCCGGTAAATGATTTGCCGCTAAACACATTTTTTACAGTTGTTTTCACATAATATGTTCCGGCTTCCAGTTCCAGAAAGATCGGATCAATCATATAGTGGTCGAAGCTGGTGGTTCCAAGTTCCGTTTTATAGCTGGAATCTGCATACAGGCTGACGTTTGTGGAACCGTTTGAGTGGTCCACATTTTGCTCACTGTCTGCGGACAATTCTACAAAACATTTTTCGCGCAATGTAAATTTTGCGTAATCCGTTTGCGTCGCATTCTTGTTTTTTACACTCCATTGATATGTTTTTGTATAATCTGTGGCATTCATGCGTGCATGATGGAGGGTATCTGCGTACGAAACTTTTATGTTCTCTGGCTGTTTGAGATTTGTTCCGGCTTTTGTAGGAATCGTGACGAAGGTGAATAGAGTTGTGGCGGTAAGAGCCGATAGAATGATTCTTTTAAAAAGTTTTTGTTTTTTCATGTTTCTTTCCTTTCTTTGTAAAAAATTTCTCACAGTATTTTTTGTATTTCTTTGGGTGGTATCAAGTGACGCGTCTGACTTTGATAAAATGAAATGAGTAAAAACAGAGATGCAAAAAATAAAAATTGTGAAAATTGAAAATATAGGCGAATTGCCTAATGAATACCGAATGCTGGTATTTTTGATCAATCAAGACTTGATTCAAACACATCTATCATATCAAAATTTTTCTGATTGTCAAGTATTTTTTTAAATTTTGAATATATTGCGTCTGAGACCTAAGAGTAGTACCATTCACGCCATATTTACACTTTATATGGGCGTAAGTCTTTGCGAGCTCTACTTTATTGGCCTCCCACTACATT
>JBJENW010000037.1:0-24714 GCA_051880395.1 Lachnospiraceae bacterium
CTTTTACATCATCGCAGATTGCCATTTTTACTACTATCTTTTCTGCCATACTGCTTTCTCCGTTCCTCTTCTTCTGTCGTTCTTTTTGCCTGTACCGTTACTTATACCGTTTTAAACCGTTCCCTTTTCCACCATACAAGTTTTCTCACAGAAACAGATCCCGTATTTCATGAGTTTCTGATACCCTTTATCTAAAAACGGAGCGGCATACTCTTTTTCCTCGATCTGCGCAAGGGCCGCTTTGCATCCGCCTGCCATCTCGGTAAATTTATTGCAGACCTTCAGTTCCATAAGGATCACCGGTTCTTCCTCGTCATACGGAACCAGTGCGAGATCCGGTCTGCCGTTTCCGTATTCCCGGTTCGACTGAATGCTGTAATCCGGCAGTGCCATTAAGTATCCGGTCAGCACACCATGATAGAAGGCTTCTTTTTTGTCATGATAGCTGATGGTTCTGCGCAGATTCTGCTTTAGGATTTTCTGCATACTGCTGCTGTCCCCGGTCAACATCGCGCGATAAAACGGTGTAAAATCCATCGCTTTTACCTGACGGTCGAACCATTCCCGTATGGTATTTCTATAAATCGATCGTACTTCTGTATTTGGAATCGACAGTGTGATATAAATCGTATCCTCTGCAAACCGTTCCCCTTCTTTTTTTAAGTACCCAGTGAAAAACAAAAAATTCCATAAGTTTTCCTTGTTTTTATGAATATCTTCATACGTGATCTCTTCATGCACCGGTTTCTCGATCGTTCCTCCGTCAATGAGCCGCTCAATCTCTTCTTTTACATCCGTTTCTGCTGACTCGATCAGTTCCCGGACGATGCTGTTCGATGAGGTATTTGACCAGTACGGTTTTGGAAAAGCATTTCCTTCTGTTTCTGTTGCATCCACATAGTTCAGAATGCTCCAGGGATTATATACTTCTGTCTTTCCAAACAGATATCCGTCATACCACTGTTTTACCTCCGGGAATTTTTCTTCCAGACCGTAAGTTTCCAACATCTTTTCCACTTCCGATTCTGTAAAACCAAAGTATTCCGCATAATTATTGCTTAAAATGGAATTTATTTTCAGGTTGTTCAGTCCGGTAAAAATGGATTCCTTACTGATTCGAAGACAGCCCGTTACGATTGCAAACTCCAATGCATCATTCGTTTTTAACGCTGATTCGAACAGCGAGCGGATAAAGTCGATCATCTGACCATAAAAATCCCGGAAATACGCATTTTCCAATGGTACATCATACTCATCGATCAAAATGATCACGTTCTTTTCATGATATTTTTTTAGATAAAAGGATAACCATTTCAGTGCGGTTGCATAGTCACCTGCATCCGCTGTTTCTTCTAAAATCTGTCTATATTTTTCTTTTTCTTTTTCCGATAATCGATCTCCATTTAGTACATACTTATGACGGTCATATTCATAGAAAATCTCATTTTTCAGGCATTTGTATGCCATCTGAAAATCCGGCTGTTTCGCCGATTTTAACGACAACTTGATGACCGGATATGTTCCCATCTGTGAAGTATATCTCTCGCCTGCCGTCAAAATCTTTTTCCCGTCAAAGTAACGGCTGTTGTCGATCTTTTCCCCGTCATACGTCCGCGCATCTTCAAAGAACGTCTGGATCATGCTGAGCGTCAAAGTTTTTCCAAACCGTCTCGGACGGGTGAACAGATTGACGGTACTCGCCTGATCCATCAGCTCCTTTAGCATCCATGTTTTATCTATATAATACGCATGTTTATCAATAATCTCTTTATAATTCTCTACTCCGATCGCAATTGGCTGTTTCATCCCTATTCCCTTCCTCCCGTTTACGCAAAAAATCCGCTATACATCTTGTTCCTTTTAGTATAGCGGATTTTCTTCTTTATTACAATTTCTGTTTTACTGCATGTCCGTTCTATTCTGCTATTTCTTCCTCTTTCGAATAGGCACTGTAGATGGTAACTCCGTTTTTCTTTGTGTATGCCCGTACATAAACCTGATAATCATCCTGATACTTACCGTCATATGGCTCAAATTCTGCTTTTTTTGCTTTGGGATCTTTGACTGTTTTTATCTTTATCATTTTCTTTCCTTCTTTGCGATAAATGCAGTATCCCTGCGCACCTTTGATCGGTTTCCATGAGACTTCACCGATTCCATCTGCTCGCCCTGCGTAAATGTAGACGTTTGGTGTTTTTTTCTGCAGTGGGTGCTTGGTGATCTTGATGTCATACTGCACCGTGAAATTCGGATATTTTGCACGAACCACTACTTTCCCTGTTTTTTTTGCTATGATCTTTACATTTTTTGCATCACTGGTATCTACCTTGGCATAACGATTGTCACTGACTTTCCACTGTCCGGCATTTATCATATTTTTGACGCGAATTGTGATCTTATCTCCGACTTTCATACTTAATCCTGTTTCCTGTACGAGCGGCTGTTCTTTCGCATATGTTGTGACTGGCATGCACATCACCAGACAAGCCATGACCATTAGAATACTTACAATTCTTTTTTTATAGTTTTCCATGTTGGTTTCCTCCTACATATACTTCTTTATAAATTTTTTTACACTACTATCTAAATATCTTCCACCATTTCCTGTTTTTTCCGAGTTAGATCCCCATGCATGAACTGCAATAATATACTGTTTTCCATTCTTTGTCCTATAAATTGGACCTCCACTCTGTCCCGCTGACGAATCTATTTTATATCTTAATAATAAACCATCTTTGCTAAACCAATGCTCTTTACAAGCATGTCGGTACATTTCATCATATACTTTTTTATTGTTAACTTTCGTTGGATAACCTATTAACCCCAATTTTAGATTTTTTATTCCATTTGTGTCGCATTTACTTTAAAATCTAAATTTTCTGCAGAAACAGATGTTCCAAAAACTGCAAATGCAGTGCTGCAAGCAAGTACAATAGCTAAGCACTTGCTTCCTATCTTTTTACATGTTTTGTTTCTTGTCTTCTCACTCTCTCTGTACTCTGGTTGTAATGTTCTTCTTCTCATACTTTTTTCTCCCTTATCATATTTTTTCTCAGTCATCAAAAAAATAATAACTCTACCACATCATACTTTTTTCAAACCATAGTAATGTTTAAATTTTCTGTTTAGGTCTTTTCGGTTAATGTAACATCCCTACACATGCCGGTAGGCATCTATATGAATCCTATTGAATTCGTCTACATGCCGCTTTTTTACAAGTTTCCGCACTACTTCTCACTTTGTTTTTTCATTGGGCCATTAAAATAGGACAAGCACCATGCTCGTGGTCTTTTTCAGTCAGTTTCCGATACTTTTCCTCCTTCCTATTGGACTATTTACTGAATCTGTAATAATTCCTCCACTTGCATTTCTTTCGCTGTGTTGCCATACACATATGAAAGGTACTCTTTCGCTTTCTCTCGTTAAAGTAGTATTATGCTTGCGACATTTATCATACCCTTTCTTTTACATCCCTTCCATATCATTTCTGTCAATTTTTCTTTGACGCATCTAATATGGTGGTTCATACCATTTTTTCCTATAGTGAGGCTTGAACAAGACATAGGAGGATTAAAGTATGAAAAACAAGACAATTTTTACAACCAATCTAAAAAAATGTATATTTACCATTTTACTTGCTCTATTATTAGGTGCGGGATTTCTGACAAATACGATCCCACAACCTTCGCATATGCCACTTGCCATTGGTATTGCACATTATCTCTATTAACGAGTTGTTGTCGTTTTATGGATCATTTATAAAACGACAACCCTTTTATTCTAGTTCAAACCATATCCCTGTATTTTCTTTGAAATCTTCCGAATAGAGATCTTGTATCTCCTTATCAAATCCAGAATTTTTACAGACATAATAAAAATACGGTGCTAATTTAGCTGCTTCTTCCTTTTGCCCCATTTTTGCTAAAGCATATGCTTTCTTATAATAAAACAAAAAAATCATATTGCTCTTTGCACAAATTTTTGCTTCCTCAATTCCCTTTTCCACATAATACATCATTTTATAATATTGTTCTGACAAAAAGTAGTAATTAGATAAATTATCCAAAACTCCTGCCTGATAATGTGCCTTCACTCGTCTATTAGCTATATGTTGCTCACTATACATTAGCAATGCTTCCCATATTTCGCTTGATTTTTGAAACTCCTTCATATCATAGTATACACACGCTATACTATTATACAGCATAAATTCTCTATAACTTAACAACAAGTCAGATATTTTCTTCTCTTTCACATACTCTATAGTACATGACAACCCTTCCCCAAATAGACGCAATTTCTTATTTAAATCTTTCTCTGCCATAGCCTTTTCAATATAAGCCATCTGCCGCTGCAATCGATGCTCCGTATCCCTCAGTCGTTCGGACCGTTTTAGGTATTCCTTTATCTTCTTCCTATCGTCAACCCGACATGCCGCCAGATATTCCTTATCAAACTTCTCCGACTCTGCCTCCAGCCTTGTTCCAAACAGATTATATTGATCCGGCGATTCTCCCATTCGCTCGATCAGCGCATTGAACAAGAACTTATCTGGCTTGCGCTCCCCCTTTTCTATCCGCGAAAGCATGGACGCAGAACAAAGCCCATTTGACAGTTTTTTTGCCGAAATATGCTTTTTTTCTCTCATATCATGTAGGATCGTTCCAACTCCAAACTCATTCATCCTTTGTCACCTCTCCAATTATATATCGTATGTGAAAACAAATCCCCAGTTTCTCTTCTGCCCTTTTTCTCAAATCTTTTGCCTGTGTCTCTTTTCCATATGCCAGCAAGTGATAATAAGATGCGGCGATCACTTCCTTTGCCTCGTCTTCCTTTTCCTGACAGACCATACATTCGGCTTTCTGGTAAGCGGTGTTTGGCAGCTTATCATAGCGTCCATGAAGGACATAGTAGTTTTCTGTCTGTTTCAGCAGATCCTGTGCGTTCTCATAATCTCCCCGACGAATGTTCTCGCCCGCCAGTTCCAGACAGATTTTGTCATAGCCCACATATGCTAATCCGTTTTTGATATAATGATGTGTGATGCTTTTCCACAAGCCGTTCAGCACCCGCACGGCGGTTTCCTTTTCTCCTACCATATTTTCATATCGATACAACAGATATATGAGATAGGATTCGATGTAAGTAAGCAAATAGGTATGCTCTTCTTTTGCCGTATCAAATGCAGGGATCGTTTGCCTGATACAGTCGCGTAGCTCTTTCTTTGTCTCGTCTTGCAGCTCTTTTTTCTCCAGTTCAAAATACCACTTCGCCGCTTGAAGATACTGCAGATCCAGTACGTCATAGACCAAACCCAGATTCTCGATTTGTCGCAGGAGCTGCTCTACCCGTTCGCTTTCTTTTTCCCACATGGCTTGCAACAGTTCATTTTCCATCTGCTCGATATTCCAGTCTGATGCCGTATCATATAAATAGGCACTATGGTATCCTACACTTCCCATACGCTCTAGCAATGCCCGCGCCACTTTACTGCCCGGTTCCTGTTTTTCATTTTCGATATTTGACAATGTCGCTGTCGTACAGATTCCATAAGACAGCTCTTCCTGTGATAATCCTCGTTTTGTTCTTTCTTTTTGAATGATATCACCTGTAATATATATTCCCAAGTTTGCTATCGCCCCTTTTCCACCATACAAGTTTTCTCGCAGAAACAGATCCCGTATTTCATGAGTTTCTGATACCCTTTATCTAAAAACGGAGCGGCATACTCTTTTTCCTCGATCTGCGCAAGGGCCGCTTTGCATCCGCCTGCCATCTCGGTAAATTTATTGCAGACCTTCAGTTCCATAAGGATCACCTGTTCTTCCTCCCGTTTACGCAAAAAATCCGCTATATATCTTGTTCCTTTTAGTATAGCGGATTTTCTTCTTTATTACAATTTTTGTTTTACTACATGTCCGTTCTATTCTGCTATTTCGTTACCGCGCGCTTACTCAGTTACGATTTAGTAAATCATAATTGACTAAATCGTAACTGAGTAGTAAACTAAATGTACTCTCGGATTCTCTTTGTGCTTGATTTTGTGAGATGATTTTTTGTCATAAGTGCATAAATTTATGAGGCGTACGTGGAGCGTACGTTGATTAAATTTGTGTGCTTATGGCGGAAAATCAGCCGCAAAAGCGGGCGCAAGGGAGATTCCGAGAGCACATACTAAAAAAAGGAGGGGGTTTTTCATGTTTATTGGAAGGGAACGAGAATTACAATCTTTAAATCAGCTGTATGATTCAGATCAATTCGAATTTGTCGTAATTTATGGTCGTCGCCGTGTAGGAAAAACAGCACTGATCAATCAATTTATCCGTGATAAAAATGCCATTTATTTCATGGGTATAGAAAGCAATGCAAAGCAGAATCTGGAAAACTTTAGTCAGACAATCCTGGAATATCATTCCCAGATTCAGATGCCGTCATCCTTCCTTTCCTTTCAGGCCGCGTTGGAGTATGTCTTTCAGCTGGCAGAAAAGGAACGTCTTATTTTAGCGATTGACGAATATCCCTATGTGGCACACGCGTCAAGAAGTCTGGCTTCTACACTGCAGCTTTTGATTGATAAATATAAAGATCATTCAAAGTTAATGCTGATTTTATGCGGTTCTTCCATGTCTTATATGGAAGATCACGTGCTGTCTTACAAAGCACCGCTATACGGAAGAAGAAGCGCGCAGATGAAAATTCTCCCGTTTGATTTTTCCGCGACCTGCCGGTATTTTTCTCATTTTTCCGGAGAAGATAAAGCGCTGATTTATGGAATCGTTGGCGGAACACCGCAATATCTGTTACAAATGAATGACCGTCTAAGTGTAGAGGAAAATATCAAACATACGTTTCTAAATCCGACTTCGTCTCTATTTGAGGAACCAGAGAATTTGTTAAAACAAGAAGTGCGAGAACCTGCATTATATAATGCGATCATTACTGCTATTGCAACCGGTGCCTCCCATATGTCAGAAATTGCAACAAAAGTCGGGGAAAGCTCTAGTGTCTGTGCCTCTTATTTAAAAAACCTGATCGCACTCGGGCTGGTGCAAAAAGAAACCCCGTATGGAGAAAAAGCTTCCCGGAAATCCATTTACGTTATTTCCGATCCAATGTTTCGTTTCTGGTATCGTTTTGTTCCGGAAACGACTTCCATGATTGTCCGCGGAGCTTCTGATCTGGTTTATAAGCGAATTGCCCCACACATCTCAGATTATATGGGAAAAGTGTTTGAGGAAATTTGCAAACAGTATCTTTGGACTTTGCTATTAAAAGGAGAATCGCCGGTAGAATTTTCCGATCTCGGACGTTGGTGGGGCACCGATCCGGCTACACGCAGTCAGACGGAAATCGATATCATGGGTGTGCAGGATAAGACAACTGCATTATTTGGAGAATGTAAATGGACAAACGAAAACGTGGATCTTGGTGTATTAGAAACTCTATTGAAACGCAGTCAGATTTTTTCTTACAATAACGTTTCTTTGTATCTGTTCGCCAAAAATGGATTTACGAAAGGCTGTATGGATGCCGCAAAGGAAATGGGAAATGTAATACTTGTGACATTCAAAGATATTTTATCTATTTATGAGTAAAAATTTGATTCAAAAAGGAAACCCCCACCAGGATCATACGATCCCGATAGGGGTTCTCTTTTTCATTGCTCTTATTTTTGAAACATTATTTCTTCGTCGGCAAAGCCGCTTTGACGGCTGAAAAACTTCCTTTTACTACCGTTTTTCCGTTCTTTCCGACCGGACGTACTTTGTAATAGTAAGTCTTATTTTTCGATACAGAATTTGTATATGCCGTACACTTTGCACTTTTGATTTCTTTTATCTTCGTATATTTTCCGTTTCGTGATGTACTGCGGTATACTTCGTAGCCTTTTGCACCCGGCATCTGTTTCCAGGTGAGCTTGATCTTTTTGCTTGAAACTCTCTTTGCATCTGTCAGTTTCAGTGTGCCAAAGTTTACGGATTTTACAGAAACCGCTTTCGAGGCTTTTGCGTATACTTTTTCTTTTTCATCTTTCGCATATGCTTTGACTCTGTAGTAATATGTTTTTCCAAATACAATATTTTTCTGATCAATGACACTTGTCTTTTCCGTGGTCGCTACAAGAACATATTTTCCGTTCTTTTCTGTTCCGCGATAAATGCTGTATCCATCTGCGTCCGGAACACCTGCAAACTGTATCGAAATGGAGCCATCTTTCTTGCTGGTCACTTTCTTGATCTGTGCTGTACCTGGTGCTTTTACCGGTGTCTTTGAATCTGCATCTGAACCCGATGGAGTGGATGGTGTCTCCTCTATGCTCGGTGCCTGATCCGGTGTCTGTGTTTCTTGCGTACTTGGTGCGGATTCAGAAGGTGTTGCACTTGGTTCTGACTCAGAAGGTGCCGTACTTGGTTCTGTCGAACCTGGTGTTTCTACATCTCCTTTTATCTGCGTAACTTCTATGCTGCAGACACTCTGGCATTTTCCATCTTTTGTTGTTACGGTGATCATTGCAGATCCTGCGCCCACGGCTGTGATCTTTCCTTTTTCGGAAACTTTTACGACCGTCTCGTCACTGCTTGTATAAACCGCATCTTCCACAATTTTCCCGCTCGGTTTTGCAAATACGATCAAATCCCGTACATCGCCAACCGCTATATTCATTTTTTCATTATACAGAATGATATCTGTATCTTCCGCCTCTTTTTTCGACTCCAAATCTACCACAACCACTTTACATTCTGCTGTAAATGCCCCATCTTGTGTCTGCATATGGATGGTTGCCGTTCCGGCTTTTTTCGCCGTTACTTTTCCGTCTTCCGTTACTTCTGCGACATCTGTTTGATCACTGCTGAATTTCGCATTTGCTGCCACTTTTCCGGTCGGAACTTCGTATGCTTTCAGATTCTTGACATCCCCAACTCCCATATGGACTTCTTCATCACTCAGCTGAATGCCTGTCACTTCCGGCTCGGATGGCTGTGTCGGCTGCGTTGGCAAAACAGGTTCCGCTTTTGGAAGTTCACGAACGGTTACCTCAAATGTCTGTTTTACTTTTTTATCCGCAGTATAAACGGTGATGGTTGCCGTTCCGGCTTTCTTTGCCAAAACAGTCCCTGTCTCAGATACGGATGCAACCTCTTCATCGCTGCTTTCATACACAGCATCCTCCAGCAATACGCCCTGCGGCAACGCGTATGGAATGATATTTCTTTCCTCGCCGACCGTCAATGCCATCTTCTGGTCTACCAGACGAATGCCTTTGACTTCCGGTTTCTCCGGTTCTGCATTTTCGGATGGTGCCTCGGATGCATGACTTGGCTCTGTAGACGGATTGTCAGATGCATGGCTCGGTTCGATCGATGGTATTTCGGATGTCTGCTGATCTTTTGTCTGATCCGCGCTCTGATCTGTCACATCAACTGCTGCAAAGGTATAATCATAATTCATTGCATAATCGTATGCAACAACCGTCAGACTATCCAGCGAATACCCTTGTTTTTCCAATTCTGCTGCTTTTCCGATGGCAAGTGTCTGTTCGTCTTTTTTCTCGCAATAGGTATACGCATATACCGGCGCGATCGCTCCCCACTTGTTTTGCATATCAACCTCAAATCCGGATAAGCCGCGATTATCTGTCGCTGCCACATCCACATAGACGGTTCCGTTTTTCTCATATGCTTCTACTTTTTCCAATGCCGGACTTTCCTTATCCACGGTAATCGTATAGTTGATCGTCTCTGTTTTTGATGTTCCTTCTTTTACACCCGCTTTTGTTCCTGTAATGGTAAACGCATAATCCCCATCTGCCAGTGCATTTCCGGTTGAGCCGATTCCGTCAAAATGAATCTCTGACTCATCCCATGCCACATCTTCTGCATGATACAATCCACCGGATGTAGAATAAAAGCTCTTAGATACCAGCGGATACGTCAACTCTTTTACCGCTTTCTTTCGTTTATCTGTAACTTTATATTCCAACTCGTCTACACCGCGCAAAAGAGTGGTGCTTGGAATGGCATCATTGACATAATAAGATTCCGGTGAAAGGATCATATGATCTTTATCCGGCGTCATATCGCCGTGACTGCTCAATACCGCCAAAGGATTCTGTCCCAGTATGATCTGTGTCGCACTTCCTGTTAGAGAATCTCCGAGATAGATCGGCTTTGTTTTTATGCTGCTTGCATCAAACACCGGAGTCGCATCTTTATCATAAATACTGGCATCGAACATCGTTGCTTTGCCCCAGTCTCCATAGAATCCAAGGTATGGGATACTTAAGTCAGGTGTCTGCTCATCTTTACTATTTGCAAATAAGAATCCTTCTACATAGAATCCGTTTTTGAAGATCTCACTTTCTTCTTTTATCATGTCGCTGCTTAAATCCAATTGAATCTGTACGCTTACTTCCGCTGTCTGACCTGCCAAAACTGTAACGGTCTGACCGTTTACCATATCTCCCGCATACGTCACTACAGCACCGGCATCCGCAATAGAGAGATCATTCTGCGCGATAAAATTCTTTCCATATGCGCTATAGGAATCCGGAACCTGTACAGCAGCATCCAGATCATAGGTAAGATCTTTCTCTCCGTCATTTACGATTTCTGCGGTAAACGAATACAAACCTTTTTCGTTGTAACCAAGCTCTGCTTTTGGCCGGTCGCTGCCTTTGACCGTCATATAGGCATTGGTCTTTACTGCCGCTTCCAAATTTACCATACCAGCCCCCTGCTGACGGACCGGATAATAAATGGTTTGTCCGCCAAGTGCCTGCTCGGTTTCTTCATCTTCCACCGGCACTGCCGTTGACATGAATAACGTATTCACATAATTCTGCAGCTCTTCCCCGGTATAATCAAAATATTCCGGCTTATTTTCTTTTATGTACTGCCGCAGCACTGCAGATGCACCGGACAGATGCGGCGCTGCCATAGAAGTACCGCTCATAATTCCATAAGCACTGCTTCCATCTTCATTTACATAGTATGCTGAAGTAATATTTCCACCTGGAGCTGTAATCTCCGGTTTGATCTTCAGATCCGGTGTCGTTCCCCACGAAGAAAACGTGGACATATGACCAGCTTCTTCATTTTCGATCGACGTTGTCTCGTCCGGGTCAAAATACAATGTTCCTTTTCCTTCTTTTGCCAATCTAACCAGTGTTTCCCCGGCACTTTTTGTGATCGCGATCGCCGGAACATAATAATTTGTAACCGACATAGACACGGTTCCAACTGTATTGTTGTAAACGACAACCGCCTTTGCGCCTGCCTCTGCCGCATTCTTTACTTTATCACTGAACGTCAATCCGCCTCGCTGAACAAGAGCAATCTTTCCATCCAGTTGTTTTCCTGCGAAATCATCTGCCGTTCCAAATCCACATACTTCATATGGAAATTCCCCTTTTCCAAGCGTAGAAAACTGGCTTTCTTTTTCTGCATTATCTGTATATCCGTATTTATTTCCTTCGCTGTCAGCGATAAATAATACCTGATTGATCATCGTATTCTCAATGGAAGCGACGGATAATGCTGCATTTAAGGAAGACGGATCCGATACGATTCCATTATCAATATTTTCCGCTAATGCATCATCCCCAAACTGACTGCTTTTTCCACTTGTAGAGGCATTTCCGGCTGACACATCCAGGCAGATACCGGCTTTTTTGATGCTGTCATAGACATCCTGCATCGCAGTTTCTGATGATGTGGTAAATCCGGCACTGCTTCCGAGGCTCATATTGATCGCATCTGACTGAAGTAAGACCGCATCCTGCAATGCTGCCAAAAGCACAGCATCCGTGGTTCTTCCGTTATCATCAAATACTTTCAATGCCAAAAGCTGTGCATCCGGTGCGATTCCCTGCAATTTTTCACTGTTTCCTGCGATCGTGCCGGATACATGCGTTCCGTGATTGTTTGTATCCAGCGGGATCGCATCTGTGTCATGGTCAATGTAATCATATGCATACGGTACTTTATCACTTTTAAACACAGATGTGGCGTCCTCTCCGGTCTGTGCCTGGATCGTTCCCTCTTCAAAATCTCTTTCACTTGCAAGATCACAGGTATCCAGTAAATTTTGAATATCTTCTGCAGTATAATGCTGTTGGGGCGGAGTTTCTGCAAATGCCTCATGTTTGTAGTTTAAGCCGGTATCAATTACCGCAACCGTCTCTCCCTTACCGGTATAATTCAGATCCTCCTGATTTTGAACCTTATCCGTTGCGATCATATTTCGGCTGCTGACCATAGATGTCCGCACATCCGAACCTTTTTTTTCCGGTTCTTCCGGAACCTGATAAGTAGACGCAACAAATGCGTTTTTTACATTTGGGAGCTTTTTGATCTTTGCTAATTCACTGAACGGAACTTTTACAGATAAGCCGCTGAACACGGTATCATACGTATATAAAACCTCTGGTTTCTGACTTGTTTTCTGATCTAGATTTTCGATTGATTTTTTTACAGAATTTACTTGTTCTTGAATTGCAACACGTTTTTCTTTGTTTGTCTCTAAAAAAGTTTGAAAATCCGAATGGCTTGATTTTTCAAACTGCTTCACCATGGAGTCCGCTTTTACTTCTACGATGACAGTTACGATTTCATCCTCTTTCTGCTCTTGTTGTTTCTTTCCATTCTTCATATTTTCAAAAATGGACATGCTTTCTTTTTCTACTGACGTTGTCTCCTGTTTTGATAACTGAGCCTGATTCTGCTGTGCCCATACATTTTGTGGCAGCCCGGTCGTAACCAGTGCGGCAGCTAACAAACATCCGATCACTTTCTTTTTCTTCATATGATTTCCTCCTTTGAGTTGTACTTCCTTCCCTTTTGTTTGTTATGTCTCCCACACAATACAGCCATTATAATTCGGTAGACGTAATTTCGCAACCGCTAAAATAATTCCATTATTTTTTTTTGATTATTTTTTGATTTTCCTTTTTAAAAAAACTTCTTTTCGTATAAAACCTTTGAAAAGAAGTTTTTTCTCTAGTGTCTGCGCCGAGACTCAAAACTTATTTTCGAAACGTCCGCATAGGAATCCCCCAGGCTGAGATCTGTTCCCATTCATACACAATCTTGACAAAAATTTTACTTTCCGCAGATAGTAACTTTTTTCTCTTTCCATTATGCTTAGTTGTAGGAATATATATTAATACAAAAGGGGGAGTTACTTATGAAATTTTCAATTCTATGTCTTCTTGTACTGCTGCTTATTGCTTTTGCAGCATTTTCCTGGTTTGTTCAGACAGCAAATCAATTGACGCGATACCAAAATAAAGCGCGTGAACTCGAATCCGATGTCGATGTCGCACTCACAAAACGCTATGATCTCTTAAAAAAACAGTATGCGCTTGTCAAACAATATCTCTCTCACGAGAGTCAGACACTGATGGAAACCATCCGGCTTCGAAACGGGATGTCCTGTCAGGAAAAAGATCGGGCAATGAACGATCTGAATAGAATTTCCGGGCAGATCCGGGCAACGTTTGAGGCATATCCGACACTGCGCTCGAACGAAAATGTCATGGCTCTGCAAAAAAGCTGTGACAATGTGGAAGAACATCTGCAGGCAGCCAGAAGACTCTACAATACCGGTGTCACAAATTACAACAACCTTTGTCTGACCTTTCCGTCTTCGATCGTTGCCTCTTTTACCGGAAAACAAACTTTGGATTATTTCCGTGCCGATGCAGTCAAACGGGAAGATTATGAATTTGACCAACAGGGAGGAATGACACTTTGAATGATACAAAATCCTTACTTATAGGTACCATCTTCGTTATATTCTGCCTCCTTATTGTGATTGCTCCGTTTGCTGCCGTAATCGGTGTTATCATTTCCCTCGCCCGACGCCGGAAACAAAAAAAGATGCAAAACGTCAATGAGGTCATGGATTACGCCAAAAATTCTGCACTCTATCACCAAAGCCCGGTCCATATCCAACAGACATCTGCGCAGCCTTATCCTTCGCATGTCGATGATGAAATGGTCGCGGAATTTATAAAAGGATGTAAGCCGAAAAAAAAGAAACCTACGGATGAAGCAACAACGACGGATGCCAAAGGTCAAAAAAAGAATTATGGGATTTTTCTGCTTTGTGCCATCGTTTTTATTTTATTCTCTTTTTTTGGGGGGCCTTTTGCGCTGTTGTCCATGCTTCTTCCTTTATTAGGAATTTGCGGTTTGAAACTTGTTGTTTATTGTCTTGGCCTCGATTTTGACTATAGCCGTGTGCTGTACCAAAAACTTCTCCCTGCTCTGATCAATGACATCTTGGGCAGCGAATGCAGTTATCCCGGTGATGAAAAAATTTCTTCGGATGAACTTTTCCAGCTCAACTGTTTTAAATATCCGGTAAGCAATGTTCACACCCGTGGTCCCATTTGCGGGACATACCAGGGTGTTGCATTTCGCTGCGGATACGGAAGTTTTGAGTGTGAACACATCAAAAAAAAGCCGGACGGAACGGAATTCTGCGTCCATGAGGAACTCTTTTCCGGCATCCTTGTATCCATTCCGTTTCGCAAAAGATCGGGTACTCCTCTGGGGCTCTGTCCGAATTCAAGTGAGGAAATATATCGATCTGTAAATAAAAAAACAATACAAAGACCAACGGAACAGATCACTGGAACGGAAAGCAGGGATTTTAATGAATTATACACCATTCATTCCACAAATGAGCAAAATCTTTTTTACATTCTCACTCCGGATATTATGGAAAAAATTGCAGCTTTGTATACCCATGGCGATTTTATTTGTTTTTATCGGGATCGCCTGTATCTGGGAATCGCACATAGAAAAGACTACTTGAGACCAGGGAAGATCATGCCGAACAAGGAAACGCTTCTGCGCATACAAGATGAGTTCCGCTTCGATCTTTTGAAAGTCCGAGAAGCTCTTGATGATGCCATTTCCCTGTAAAAAAACTCCCTCATCTCTGGGGGAGTTTTTCTTTTTCCTGATTTACCAATTCTTTTACACCACTGCTTCTATAATCGCTTTGTCCTCGATTATAATTTCATGAACACCGATTGTTTTCTTCTTGTTAAAATTAAAACTGATCATATATCCTTTCTTCACATGGTAATCTTCCAGATATCCCATTAATTGTTTTTCCCCTCGCTGATTATATTCTTCCCCATGCCAGATTTTCATCTCAATAACAAACTGCTCTCCATGGTAATCTACAATAATATCTGTTCTACGCAAATCCCGCGTACGAGCTTCGATATAATAATTTCCCGTCCCATTGATGATTGGCCTTAAATAAAGCAAAAAATACTGTCTTCCTTCTTCTTCCAAAAATTTTTCTGTTTCATTGCCATAAATATCATGAAAATGCATCACAAACTTCTCAAGAATTTTTTTCATATTCAAGTGTCCATCCACCACAAACTGGTTCCTCTCTTGTAAAGACGCTTTGTATATATCCTTCTGTTGCATTTCCTCTTCTGATAGATAATAATTATAAAGACGCGTCTCAAAAATGCGATTCGCAACCGCCACTGTTCCATTCTCGTTTTTTACAAATCCAAACATAGCCGCCATATCAATGACACTTCCATCCACTCCATACGTAAACGACCTTCCTGTAAAGAGCAATGTCCGCAACATCGCATTCAGTTTCGGATACTCATGAAGCTTTCCGATCAAGGATTCAAACAGCGTATTTTTCTCTGATAAGATCATGCGAACAGCTTCATAAAATCCAGCCTTTGTCCATGCAGTTTCTTTCGAACCGTACTCTTTTTTTACACTGACATCCTCATCCATCAGTTGACACAAACGTGACACCAGAAACGGATAGCCGGACGTATAGTCCAAAAGCAGGCTCGCCATCCGCTCCATATCCATTCCTGTATGATAATCTGATTCGTATTCTGCAAGCATTCCAACAATATCTTCTTTTGAAAAGCTCAAATCCACCTTAAAATCCGCAGCGATATTCCATGGACTATTATAGTTTTGCTCTTCTTCGGGACGAATCTTTCGCTTTAAATTTTTTACATCATATACACCTGCAAGAATCACAGACTGAAATGTCGGCTGCTGAAATCGCTTGATATACTGGGCCCGAATCTGCGCCAGAAAATCCAAAAAAACCTGATTATTCGTTGCGCTGTCCACTTCATCTATCATTAAAACAATCGGCTTATTCGCTGTATCACAAATATCGCTGAGTTCTTCAAATAATTCCTTTAATGAGAAAAAAGGGGTTTGAACGCGAATACTTTGCTCCAATGTTTCACACGCATCGCGAAAGTCCCCCTGCATCACAGGCTTATTTCGTTTCAAAGCCCTCAAAAATGAGCTGGCAAAAGCAATGGAAAATACTGACCCATCCTCGAATTTCGCATTGTCAAACGTTTGAAAATCGATTGACACGATATCATAATCTTCTTCCAGATATTGACTCAATGCAAAAAGTATTGTGGTCTTTCCATATTGACGAGCCTTATGAATCGTAAAATATTTCCCTTGATCGACCAGTTTTTTGATCTCTTTTAAACGTCCCTCTATATTTACCATATAGTGTTGCTGTGGAACACATACTGCTGCCGTATTAAATACTTTCGCCATGTCTCCTGCCCCTTTCGTTTCTCCTAGATTCTTACTATCATCGTAACACAATCCCCTCTGTTTCTCAATATTCAAAAAACTCCCTCATTTCTGAAGGAGTTTTTATCTTACTTATTTCCAAATTCCACGCCGTTTTCGTATCGTATAATACAAATCGTTTTCCATCGCCATAACTTTTTCCATCGGCACATGTTTAAATACGGGCATCTTCATTTTTTTCTTGATCCAGAAATAAGCATACGCGCCCAGAATCAAGAATGTCACACCGGTCAGTAACCAGATCTGATTTCTCTCTGTCGGATCACTGGAGATGTTTAAGATCATGTAAACGGTTCCAACAATTCCGATGATCGGAAACAACGGTCCACACGGTACTTTAAAGGAACGCGGTGCTTTCGGCAGACGTTTCCGGAAGATCAGTACGTCAATGTGTGCTAATATGTAGGAAACCATCCAGAACACCGAACCGACCAGAATCAAAAACGAAATCGCATCGGAAGAGTTATTGCTGGCTGCCGCAAAGATAAAGATCGATACACTGATAAAGATCACACCGAAATACGGCACGTTGTGTTTATTTGTCTTTCCAAAGATCTGCGGCATCATGTTTAACTTTGCCATACCCTGACAGATGCTGGCAAGTCCATTTACCGTTGAGTTCTGAGTACTGATGACCGCGAGTGCGGCAACGAGTGTCATCCACATCTTCCCCGGTTTTCCGAGTAATGCTGCACCATATAATAAATGCGGTGCAGGAGAGTTTGCAAGTTCTCCCCAGTCCGTATAGTTGTGGAATCCCATGACCATGATCGACTGTACGATACAGATCAAAATCAGACCGATCATCATACCGAGTGGGACGTTTCGTTTCGCATTCTTTACATTCTTCGATACCGGAATGACATACTCTGCTCCGATGAACAACCAGAATGCAACCGCTGTCATCGATGCGATATCAGAAAAGTTTGTCGCCATGCAAAGCGGCTGACTGACTTTCTGTCCGGTTCCCAGACCGAGCATACCGATCGTACCCATGACCAGCATGGAACCGACCAGAAGATATGCCACCAAATCCTGGATCTTCGCAAACATATCCACACCAAACAGATTCAGGATCATGATCACAATCGTCATGATCAATGTGTACCCAATACTTGGAATCGGAAGATTGAATGTTTCGGACATCGCATAGGAAAAGATTGATGCCTCCACACCGGAAGATAACGTGTTACAGATCAGATATCCGCCTACCATAGAGATCAATGTTGGAAATGGTCCCATGGCAGCCAATGTATACTGTGCCAGACCACCTGTCGTATTCGGCATCAGTGCATTTAACTCTGATAACGATGCCACCGTCGTCATATTTAACAGACAGGCGATCACCATCGCGATAATGAAGACAACGCCGATGGTTCCGGCGCCCTGTCCTAAGGATACCAGACAGCTTGTGGCGATGACTAAGCCGACAGAAATGGATACGACATTGTGCAGTCCAAGTTTCTTTTCTTCTGCCATATATCCACCCCCTCTTATAATGCGTCGATGCCTTCGTCACCTGTTCTGACACGAACGACATTATCGATGGAGTAAACAAAGATTTTTCCATCACCGATATGGCCGGTATACAGTTCCTGTTTGACGATTTCTACAATCTCGTCTACTTTTTCTGTCTCCACCACGATGTTGATCTGCTGTTTTGGCAAAAGTTCCATCTCATAGTTTTCATCTACTTCGTACTCGCGGGTACCTTTTTCTACTCCGCATCCTAATACCTGCATCACGGTCATGCCACGAACACCTGCTTTACTGAGTGCAGCTTTTAAATCTGCAAATTTTGACATGCCTGTGATAATCTCGATTTTTGATAATTTTACGTCTCCCATACTGTGTACCAACCTTTCTTTTTTGCTGTGTGTTTATAATTTTCCATCTATCATGCGGGCGTAAGCCTCCGGGGTTACGCCTGTATAGCGTTTAAAATCTTTCATCATGTGGGACTGATCATAATACCCGCAATCCAATGCGATCTCATTTGCTGTAACCTGTCCCTCTTTGTTTTGTTCGCTGATTCCTTTTAATACATGTTGAAAACGTACAATTTTTTCAAACACTTTTGGTGAGATGCCATGGATTTCATGAAACACTCGCCGGATATAACACTCCGAATATCCGGTTTCCTGCGCCAGCTCACGAATCGAAATTGTTCCGTTGGTCGCATAGATCCGCGTTCGGATATAGCTTTCAATTGCAGCTGCCGTGTTTTCCTTTTTCTGCTCCATATATTTTTGGTAATATTCGTTAAAAATGGTTGCCTTTCCATAAAAACTTGGACATTCCGCAATTTGATCTGCCAGATTACTTCCATAAACCTTTCCGGTAAGTTCCAGATCATCGTTTACAATATCCTGAATGGTCAACTCCTCCGGTAAAACACAACGCCCCGGCTGAAAACGAACCCCGAAATAGGTACGTCCCTCTTCGAGCGGCCAGTTTTTCACCGAAAGCACCGTACCGCCGATCATCGTCTGTGTCCCAGCTTCATTCATTCCAAAAACCAGATCCACCGTACCATCCGGTACTGCCTGCAGCGGATTTTCCTCTCCCGTCACGGTAAATTCATAAAAATGGGAAATCCCTGTTTTTCCTGCAAACAATCTTACATAATCCTGTGTATTTAATACCACATATGGCTGTAATGGCATCAGATCCGGTGTGTTATTTTTATCCATGTATCTCATCTCCCTGCATGTTGCCGGGAGTCATCCATTATGCCATTTCCGGTTTATCCCATAATGGCAGTTCTACGCCGATTCCCATTTTGAGCGCATTCCGATAAACGGTGCCGCCCCATGCGATATCTTCTACCGGCATGCCTCCGACGGAATAAATGATGATCTCATCATCACTTTCCCGTCCGGCACATTTTCCGGTAATGATGTCGGCAATATCGATGATATCCTCCCGCTTAATCTTTCCTTCATGCTTAAGGTCCATAAATTTGGTTCCAACGATCTGCATATCCGGGTAAGTCGGGTATGGGTATTCCTCTTCCCATGCCTCATACAGCTTATAGTTGTCTACTACCAGTTTGCAACGTTTACTTAAAAAGTCATCGTCAAACATTGCGGCGGATGGCATACTGATCAGCGCACCTTTTTTCACCCATTCTTCTTCGATGACCGGGAACGTAGAAACGTCATTTTTTACCGTCGTGGTCATGCTGACAATATCGCTGTCGCGAACGGCTTCTTCCACACTATCACAAATGATGATATCTTTGATCTGTGGCAGTTCATTTCTAATGAATTCTACAAAAGAATCCAGTGAACGTTTTCCGCGGCCTTTAATCTTTACAGTGTCCAGATTCGGGCAGACACTGACAAATGCGCTCAAAGACGTTTTTCCCATGACACCCGGTCCAACGACAGCTGCGACTTTTGCGTCTTTTCTGGCTAAATATTTTGCGCCGACACCAGGAATGCCTCCTGTTCTGTAAGCACTCAACAGGTTTGCGGACATCATAGCCAGTGGTGCCCCAGTATCTTTGTCATTTAACATCATCATCAGAATGGAACGTGGCAGTCCTTTTTCTTTGTTTTCTACATTTGAGCCGTACCACTTCATACCTGCCATCTGATATCTGCCGCCGAGGTAAGCAGGCATCGCCATAAAACGACGATCCGGTGCATTCTTCGGCATTCCTTCGAATTCCGGTTCATCCGGGAACGTCACCATGCATCCATGGGAGTTATGATTCTGACCGCCCATCACGTAATCGCCTTTGTTTAACGTCACTAAAAGGTCTTCCATTGCCTCTACACATTGGTCCATATTTTTGACACCGGCTTTGATCATATCCGGTTCACTTAAGTATAAAAAAGAAAGTTTGGTATCCATATTGTTTCTCCTCCTATTTTAGCATAATTTTTTTCTCCTGCCTATTTATTTATCAAATTATCAGATTACCGCATGAAAGCGATCATACCGAAATTCTTTCATATCTAATGTAGTCGGCTCTCCGACTGCCATCTGTGCCAGAATTTCTCCGACAATTGGTGCGATACCAAAACCATGTCCGGTAAAGCCACAAGCTAAAATCAAGCCCGGCACTTCATCAATCTGACTAATGACCGGAATTCCATCTGCACAGATATCTTCATATCCTGCCCAGGTACGGACAATTTTAGCATCCGCAAGCTTTGGAATATATTTCATAATACCGCGGCAGATACATGGTGCAGTAATACTGTTCGTTACCATCAATCCATTGTCTTTATTCATTGCCTCATAACCGGACGCACCGCCAAATACGAAAGAGCCATGATCAGTCTGATGTCCGTAAAAGTCTGCGTCTGCGGTTCCAAGCATCTGCGGGAACATCTTCGGCTGAATCTCTGTCACCAGTGCCTCGATCAATTCTTTGGTCATCGGCACATCAATACCCACACTTGCCACGATATCGCGGCTTTCGTATCCACAGGCAACAATGATATTTTCGCCTTCAAAAACGTCATCTTTTGTTACAACCTGTCTTGCTTTTCCTTTGATCTTGCGAAGTTCTACCACTTCCTGTCCGGTGTAAAATGTTACACCAAGTGCCTTTGCTTTGCGATAATAAGCCAATGTTGTCAGGAGTGGATTTGCATGTCCGTCAGTCGGACACCAGCTGGCACAGATGACTTCATCGCTTAAATATGGATTAATCTCCCTGACTTCTTTTCCATCAATCATTTTTACATCCAGACCACAGGCTACTGCCCGATCTGTCAGCCCCTGTAAAATCTCTCTGTGCTTTTCTGTTTTTCCAAGACGAAGATTTCCTTCTTTGTGATATTCCACATCCAAATCTAATTCTTCGGAAAGGTTTGGCCATAAGTTTTCTACCGCATACATCGCAAGCGGAAGTTCTCTCGGATCACGACCGGACTGACGCACACCGCCACCATTTCGACTCGAACCACCGTTTCCGATGCTGTCGTCTTTATCCAGAACAATGACGGAGACACCTTTTTTTGCTAAGTAATAGGCTGCGGCACAACCGATGACACCGCCGCCGACGATAATGGTTTCTGCTGTTTTATTCATGGGACTTATCCTCCTTTTTTCCATACGAAAAGACGCCTATATATAACATACAGGCGCCTTTGACTGTTTCGATTACTTTCTTTAACTGATAAACCTATTGTAAATCAGCAACAGCTGGTTGTATTGTAAAAAACGATACTATGTTGCTTCTCTATCTGTCGGATCCTTCCAATTTATCAAGCAACATCTGATAATGCCTCTGCCCGATATGTCTTCCAGCTTTTTGCAAAAGATCAATACATTCTTTCACTTCATCCGATATAAGTTTCTGTTCTTCATAAGCAGCCATGAGAATCCCTATTGTTCCCATGATTTTAATTCCCATCTGACCAGATACCGTTCTTCCTTTTGCCTCATCCATCAAAAGTAAATCAGCCTGCATCTCATCCGTCAGCACAATCGCTTCACTTTCTCCCTGATCTAAATTTGTTATACGCTTTAGTATACTGACAGACTCCTGATTTATAATATCTTTCACAACGATAAATCGTTTGCTTTTTATTTCCGCAGCTTCATTCTGAAATCTTTGATCTATGGTCAATTCATCAAATACTGCCTTCGGTATCAATACTTTACCAAATAATTCTTCAAGTAAGTCCAGACGTTGTATTTTTAAAAGCGATATAAGCGGCGTTGTATCTGATACAACAATCATATCTGCTTCTCCTTTAATTTACGAAATGTATCCAATTCTGCGTCAAGATCATCCATTGTCATATCCAAATATGAATATCCCAGTTTATCATAAATTTCTATTAACTCTGCCTTCTTAATTCCTAAAAGATCTGCCGCATATCCATGAGAAATTGTTTGATTTAATATATATGGATACAAAAGAAGTGCATTTCTTGTAAGTTCTGTCTCTGCACTTTCAGGATTGACATATTTTGACATTCCTATCGGAACGGTAATCATTACAGATTCTGTTTTTACCATACCTAATACCTCCGTTCATCTTTCTATAATCACTGCTTTCATGCCTATCATTGTACACTCTTCTCTTTATTATAAGCCCGCTTTCCCCATTTACGCAACGCTATTTTTGCTCTCCCCCTTTTTCCACCATACATGTTTTCTCGCAGAAACAGATTCCATAATTGAAAAAATCCGCTATACATCTCTTTCCTTTTAGTATAGCGGATTTCCTTCTTTATTACAATTTTTGTTTCTCGTTTCTATTTTTCAGGAGAACTACTTTCCCTTAATGGTCACATTTTTCTTTAATCCTGATTTTCGAAACAGACTTGTATATGCACCGGCTTTTTCTTTCGGGCACTGGATCGTCACATCTTTCGAAATTCCTGTGAAGGCATTTTTCTTAACTCCCGATGCTTTCAATTGTTTTGACTGAATCACGATTTTCTTCAGGTATTTGCAATTTGCAAATGCTTTCGCAGAAATCGTGGTAACATTCTTTCCGATCGTAATCTTATTCAAGCCTGCTTTCTCTAATGCATGTGCGGCGATTCCGGTCACTTTGTAGGTGATTCCATCGTATTTTACAGTATCCGGAATCTTGTAAGGTTGAATGCTCTGCGTCTGATATGCCAGTTTTTCAAATGTAACCTCTTTCTTTCCCTTTTTGTCACTGGTGACTTTATACATCGCATCATCCTTTATGAACGTTTCTCCCTTCTGCAGATCTTTCCACTGTGCAGTAAAGATAACGTACGATCTTCCTTTGTATTCTCTTTCAATTATCGTACCGCCTTTATAGACATTTCCGGTCGCTTCTTCCTTCCATCCGAGGAATCTCTTTCCCATGCCCTGTGTGTAAATCTGCAGATCCGTCACATCCGGCAAAACGATCTGATAGCTTTTCTTCTCTGGATTCCATGTTTCCTTTGGTGCATCTATGCTGACGTCCTTTGGATCCACCTTTCCTAATTGGAAGCGAAAATAGCTGTCACCGTTTAATTCTTTTTCTTCAAAAGTGGTCAACGCATGCTCTGCAGTAACATCTCCTACCTTTACCGTTACGATCAGATCTTCTGTCTGACCATATGGCGCATATAAACTATTGATATATCCATGATTTACAAAACACGCCGCACTGTCTTCTCCATCTTTCTTTTTTACACTCCACGTTGCCATGTTCTCATCCGCTGTCTGCAACGAGCCGTCTTCTCTTTCCACTTCCGCCTCTAATATCATCGTAGAACCCAGACTCAGACTATGTTCGGTAGAATAATCCTGTGGAATTCCACGTACCTTTATACGAACTGCTTTGATGGCTGCCTGCGATTCTCCCACAGAAGTTCCATACGTCGGATCGGTATACGCTTCCAAAACATGCATTTCATACGGCTCACTCTGAATCGTATCATCCGCCAATGATATGGCACGAATCTCCAGTGTTTCCGGATGGCTGGCACGAGACTGGATTTTGATCAGATTGCGATCCGTTTCCTCACGATAGGAAGCCGGCACCTTTCCTTCTTTTGTTGTCATAACCCATTTTACTTTTTCCAAATCTGAACCCAGTTTCGTTTTTTCGATACTGTCATCACTTCTGACAACCGTTCCATCACTCAGATGAATCTCCGCCTGCAGCCAGCAGCTTTCTCCCATGAGCATATGATGATCATATCGCAAATGTTTTTCATGCGTATCATAAGGCAGAATCTGGATACTTTCCACTGTTACCTGCTGATCCGCAGTCTGTGTCAACGCCTGCACACTTGTCTGCGCCGAAACCGGAACGGATACACCTGTACTTGTCACACACAATACACCTGCCAGAAATATACCTGCTGCTTTTTTTCCTATGTATTTTGCTCTCATTTTCACCCAACTCCTTCTTTTTATTTTTGCTAGCTTTTACACAAAATCTCTCATAAAAAGCATAACAGTTTAAAAATCTAAAAACAAGGCGTCTTTTCTTAAGTTTTCTTTGTTACTGTTCACTCTCCCGTTTTTTTATCACAAAAACTCTGCTGCAATCATTCTCTTTCCCATTGTTCGATTACGCAGCTATGTTTCTTACTGTCTTTTTCATAATTGATTCCCACCAAGAGCAGATTTCCGTGGT
>JBJENW010000038.1:0-4167 GCA_051880395.1 Lachnospiraceae bacterium
CCAAATGCATCGTACCCTTAAGGACAGTAACTTAAAGGTACGAGCATTGCAAGGCAAGAGAATTGAGAGAAGTTTTTACGCTTCTCTCTTTTTTCTTGCCCTTTTTTTATTTATTGCGGTACATTCGACTCTTTTGCTGCCTTTGAGTACAATTACGATAGAAACTCAAAGGAGGTAGCAAAATGGGTAATTTCATAGAAGAATTTTATTACGGAAACATTGATCCTCAGGCACGAAGCACCAAGCAGAACAAAGCCGTGCAGAAACAAATGGAGGTGCTAATGCTCAATGAGGAGTTCTTGACAGAAGCACTCTCCGGTGAAAACAAAAAGAAATTCCTCGACTTTGTAAATGCTTGGAGCGTTGTAAACGGCGAATCCAACCTCGATAGTTTTATGATGGGGTTTCAGTTAGGAGCCAATTTTACATACGATACTTTTGTAGCCACAGACACGCCATTTCAAGACTTGTTGAAGGAGTGACCAATATGCGAAATAAAAAGTATTACATAGCGTTGGATGACTTTGAACGGCGTGTGGTTGTGAACTGCCTGAACGAAATGCGGAACAAACTTATTGCTGACGGCAAGTACACCGATGCGGTGGATGAGGTTTTACTGAAAATCATTGATGCAAAACAAAAGAAATTCAAAGTAATTTATAAGGAGGCGTGATTATGGAAAAGGTTATTTATGATGAAAAGAACGGTCTTTGGTACGAACTGCAAGGTGAATATTACATTCCCTGCTTGAAGTTGCCGGAGGAAGAACAAAAGCCTATCGGCGTATGGGGACAGCGGCATTTGCGGTATATCAAGCAAAATCACAAGGTGTTATATCTCAATCTGTTGACAATCGGCAGGCTGAACGGATACCTCGCAGAGCTTGACAAGCAGGCGGAAGAAATGTTTTCTCGTCTGGAAAAACAGATGGCAGAGCGTGAAGGTGTAACCGAAGCACTCAAAGCAGGAAATCAAATGGAGTGGGTTGGTCGGATGAACAATATCCGCAGCAGAGCCGCCGAAATTGTAAACGACAATTTGATTTACACATTTAATGTCATCGGTGGCGAGTAGAACACCTTTTCATGGTTTTGCTATCTATACTGTCTATGTTCTAACACATATATTTTTCTTTTAGCAATGCAATCTCTTTAGGGTGACATAACTTGTTACTATTTTGTCAACAGTAACTAATGTAGGTTCACAATTAAAAAACGACACAATGGTCTATTTTGACGATCAAGAAGTAACAGTTTTCTCATAATATATCTGATAACTGCCCGCTTGAGTAGCCACATTTTTTGCTCAACCCATTGACAAATATCTATGTGATGCATATAATAATATATAGGTATATCTCTATGGGAGGTGTTTCAAGTGGACGAAAGAAAAACGGCATTAATCTTCAAAGCGTTCTGCGATGAAAATCGTATCCGAATTTTAAGAATGCTGAAAAGCGGTGAAAAGTGTGCCTGCAAGATACTTGAAGAACTCAATGTTACTCAGCCTACACTGTCCCACCATATGAAAATTCTTTGTGATTCCGGTGTTGTTGTCGGACGAAAAGAGGGAAAATGGACGCACTACTCGATTTCTTCTGAGGGTGCAGAATATGCGACCAAGTGTTTGACGGCACTTACAACTATTGATGTGAAGTTTGAAGATAAGTCGTGTTGTGAAGATTGATTGATAAATCATTTTCTTGCACGACTTATCATATCTTTATCTCATAGACACATTTCAATTTAACTATATGAAAGGGGCTTTTTATGGAAGCAATAAAAACAGTGTGGGATTTCTTTCAAAATGAAATCCTCGGTATGCACTGGCTGAATCGACTTATAAGCTCAATTCTTAACGCCTGTGGATTAGACACAACAGGCAGGATTGGCGGCACCGTTCAGTTTTTTATTTATGATACCATTAAAATTATGGTTCTCTTAGGGTTTTTGATTTTGATTATCTCGTATATTCAAAGCTACTTTCCGCCGGAGAGAACTAAAAAAATACTCGGAAGATTACACGGAATATGGGCAAACATAATCGCCGCTCTGCTCGGTACGGTTACACCGTTTTGCTCCTGCTCGTCTATTCCGTTGTTTATCGGATTCACAAGTGCGGGACTTCCGCTTGGCGTTACTTTTTCTTTCCTGATTTCCTCTCCGATGGTTGATCTGGGAAGTCTTGTACTGTTGATGAGTATTTTCGGGTGGAAGGTGGCTACAGTCTATGTGGTGCTCGGTCTTGTAATAGCTGTTGCTGGCGGTACGCTGATTGAGAAGCTGCACCTTGAAAATCAGGTGGAGGAATTTATCCGAAACGGTCATGCGATTGATGTTCCGCAAGAGGAATTACAATTTAAAGACCGCTTAAAATATGCATGGGAACAGGTTGTAGCCACTGCTAAAAAGGTTGCACCGTATGTTCTTATCGGTGTTGGTATCGGTGCAATTATTCACAACTGGATTCCCGAAGAATTTATCGTGAAAATTCTCGGCAACAATAATCCTTTTGGTGTGATTCTCGCCACAATCGCCGGTGTTCCGATGTATGCTGATATATTCGGCACAATACCGATTGCGGAGGCTTTGCTTGCAAAAGGAGCGTTGCTTGGCGTGGTGCTGTCTTTTATGATGGCTGTTACTACACTATCTCTGCCGTCAATGATTATGCTTCGCAAAGCGGTAAAACCGAAATTGCTTGGTATCTTCATTGCAATCTGCATCTTGGGGATTATCATTGTAGGTTACTTCTTTAATCTGATACAGCCAATGATTATATAGAAAACGGGGGATAAGAAAATGGCGAAAAAATGGTATCCCGTTGTGGATATACTATCTTGCATTGAATGTGGCACTTGCGTTAATTTCTGCTCATACGGGGTTTATAACAAAAAGAAAGATCCTTCACCGATTGTAATCAATCCCGATGGGTGCGTTGACCACTGTCACGGGTGCGGAAATAAATGCCCTGTTGGTGCAATCACTTATGTGGGCGATGACACCGGCTGGAATCCCCCCTGTTCTTCGTGATAAAGGCGGTATGCCGGATGTTACACCGAGTTGCGGATGTGGGTTTAGTTATAGTGATAAATGAGAATGAATAAAAAGCTATGTGTAATATTGCCCTTTGTATTGTTTTGGCTCGCATTCTAAATAAAAAGTTTTTGGAGGTTATTTATTATGGCACTGTTTAATTTTGGTAAGAAAAAGGAAAAAGAAAAGAAAGCTCCCGCTTGCGCTTGCAATTGCGGTTGTCCTACAAGTGAAGTCAGCGAAATTACAAATGATTGTTGCTCTGAAGCAAAAGACGGTATTTGCTGCATAAAAGTCTTAGGCGCAGGGTGCAAGTCTTGCCACGAGCAATATGAAAATGCTAAAGAAGCCGTAAAAGCAATGGGACTTAGTGTGGAAGTGGAATATATCACCGATATGCAAAAGGTTATGGAATACGGCGTTATGAGTATGCCTGCCATTGTTGTCAATGAAAAGGTTGTATCAATGGGCAAGGTGCTGAAAGCCGCTGATGTAGAAAAACTGTTGCACAAGTTAGGCTTTTAAGGAGGTCTGAAATGCTCAAAAAGAAAGTTGCTTTTATCTGCGTACACAATTCCTGCCGCAGTCAGATTGCTGAAGCTCTTGGAAAGCATCTGCGAGGAAATGAATTTGATTTTTACTCCGCAGGAACTCAAACTAAACCGCAAATAAATCAGGACGCTGTAAGGCTAATGAAACAGCTTTACGGTATAGATATGGAAAAAACACAGTATAGCAAAACCTTTGATAAAATTCCTACTCCCGATATTGCTATCTCAATGGGCTGTGATGTTGGGTGTCCGTACATCGGCAGAGCCTTTGATGATAACTGGGGACTGCCCGATCCTACGGGACAGAGTGACGATGTGTTTATCGAGATTATACATCAAATCGAAACCCACCTGATTTCACTTGCTTTGCTGTGATATACTAAGATGTGTAGAAATATTATTAGTAATAGTGTATAATTAAAATCAATAAAAAGATAAATTGGTATTGGTGGAGGTAACAATGAAAAATATATTGGTTGTACTTGGCGGAGGCAGACCAAATGGGAATACAAAGCAGCTGGTCGATGCTTTTACAAAGGGAGCCGCAGAGGTCGGACATAAGGTTGAATTGATTTCTTTGA
>JBJENW010000039.1:0-24370 GCA_051880395.1 Lachnospiraceae bacterium
AATGTAGAGGGAGGCCAATAAAGTAGAGCCCGCAAAGACTTACACCCATATAAAAAGTAATGAGTGAACAGTAGCGTGGCAATATGCATTTTTTGAAAAACACAGGTTTCCATATAGACAGAGTGGAAATGTATGGTCTATAATGAGGTAGGGTTGGCTTTGTCGCTCCTTAGCAGAGAAAATCTGCAGATTTTATAGAAAGGATAGGAGGCATGGAAACTGGAATTACCGCAAAAAAGACCATTACCGTAGATAAGACAAATACGGCAGACACCGTTGGCAGTGGTTTACTTCCGGTGTTTGCAACACCGGCGATGATCGCGTTGATGGAAAATGTAGCAAGCAGCAGTGTTCAGCCATACCTGGAGGAAGGACAGGGGACTGTCGGTACATTGATCAATGTAAAGCATACGGCAGCTACTCCGCTCGGTATGGATGTGACATGCGAGACGAAACTGGTTGAGATCGATCGCAGACGTCTGGTATTTGAAGTGAAAGCCTATGATGCCGCAGGTGTCATCGGTGAAGGAACACACGAGCGTTTCATTATTGAAAATGAAAAGTTCCTGAAAAAAGCAGAAAGCAAAGCAAATTAGAACAGAAAAGCATTATTTTGAGCAAAGGCAGACATCTTGTAGAAAAAGGGATGTCTGTTTTTGTTTCTGGTTGAAAAAGCTGGTTGATTTTGATAAGATAGAGGGAAAACACAGAAAGAAAAGAGGAAACAAACATGGCAGAAAATATAAAAATCGAGTACAAAATTTATTTAGAGGCAGAGGATGTGTCACAGTCGAGAATCTTGTCCAGTACGTCTTTTGTAAAAAACTTATTTCAAAATTGCGGAAATTCATATTTTAAGCAGGTACAATTTGATGATGAAAGTGATCTTGACGAGTTTGCATTTCGCCTTTATGCAGAAAATACGATCACAGAAGATACCGCATCTAATTTGGAAGACCTGAAAAATTTCTGCGGCGATATGGCAGAATTCTTAGAGGAGATCGCAGCAACACAGTCTTACCTGGATATGGAAGGAAGTTTTGGAATCGAACACAATGGAGAAATTCAGTCTTATACCTTCAAATCTGAACAAAATCAGGATTTTTGCGACTTTATACCGGTTGAGAAATAATTTTACCGAAGGGCGGACCTGTGTGAAGCATCTGCAGACAGACTTTCTGAGCGTCCGGTTTTGAAAAACGAGTGAACAGTAACTACACGGCAGGTATCCCTGCAAAAGTTATCTAAAACTAACTTGTGTTATTGAAAAAAAGTATCTATAATAGAAGAGGAAGAAATAGAAAAGCAATTATGCTGGAAAGGGGGAACCCATGAAATGTATCATATTGCGAAATGAAGAAATAACAGAAGAAGAATGTCAGATTGTTTGTAGAGAATCGGGACTGGCAAAAAACAGCAAAGCACTTCCAAAGAAATTCAAGCGAATTGTGGGATGGAATGCAATCTGTAAAGCTTGTCCCTATCACAAGGAAGGCGAAAAAAGGAAATGACATTAAGAGAATTAGAAATTGGAGAGACAGCCCGCGTGGATCTCGTGGGCGGAGAGGGAGAACTGAGAAGACATTTTCTGGATATGGGGTTGACGCCGGGAGTGGAAGTGACGTTACATAAGGTGGCTCCGATGGGAGATCCGATGGAGCTTTTGATCCGTGATTATATGCTCACACTGCGATTAGACGATGCAGAAAAAATCGAAGTGACACGGATTCAAAGAAAAGAGAAAACGCCAGCGAAAAAAAAGCACGAAGAGGAGATTGCGCATCCGGGGTGTGGAGAAAATCAGGCCTATCATCCAAGAAGGCAGGGAAAAGTCATTGCAGACGGACATCCGATCACGTTCGCGTTAGCGGGAAATCAAAATTGCGGAAAGACGACGTTGTTTAATCAGCTGACAGGGGCAAATCAGCATGTCGGAAATTTCCCAGGGGTGACGGTGGATCGAAAAGACGGGCATATCCGGAAACATCCGGAGGCGACCGTCGTGGATCTGCCGGGAATTTATTCAATTTCCCCTTATACACAAGAGGAAATTGTAACGCGTGATTTCTTACTAAATGAGCGCCCACAGGGAATCATTAATATCGTAGACGGAGCAAATATCGAGCGAAATCTTTATCTGACTCTGCAGTTGATGGAATTAAATATTCCAATGGTGCTTGCGATCAATATGATGGATGAGGTACGGGCAAATGGCGGTACGATAGATGTAAACCGATTAGAATCGCTGCTTGGAATCCCGGTCGTTCCGATTTCTGCTGCAAAAAACGAAGGAATCAATGAGTTGATCGAACATGCCATTCATGTGGCAAAATACCGTGAATGTCCGGGACGCGTCGATTTTTGCTCCGGTGCCGTACATCGCTGTATTCATGCGATGTGTCATATGATCGAAGATCACGCGCAACAGCAGAATGTGCCGGTTCGGTTTGCTGCCACGAAGGTGGTGGAAGGAGATCAGCCGATGTTACAGAAGCTGTCAATCTCAGAAAATGAGCAGGCGCTATTAGACCATGCGGTATCCGAGATGGAAAAAGATACCGGTATGGATCGGGAAGCGGCATTAGCGGATATGCGCTATCATTTCATTGAAGAAATCTGCAGCCAGACAGTGATCAAGCCGCAGGAGAGCAAAGAACACATTCGAAGCGAAAAAGCAGATCGGATTTTGACAAATAAATATCTTGCCATTCCGACCTTTATCGGAATCATGGGACTGGTGTTCTGGTTGACATTCGGTGTGATCGGTTCTTTTTTAGACAATCTCTTAAGTATTGGAATTGATGCGATCACCGCCTGGATCGATAAAGGATTGACTGTTTATGGGATAAATCCGGTGGTGAAAAGTCTGGTTGTGGATGGCATCTGTTCCGGTGTCGGCAGTGTGTTGAGCTTTTTGCCGACAATCGTCACGTTATTTTTCTTTTTATCTATTTTGGAGGATTCTGGCTACATGGCCCGTGTGGCATTTGTTATGGATAAGCTTTTGCGAAAGATCGGACTTTCCGGAAGAAGCATTGTCTCCATGTTGATCGGTTTTGGCTGCAGTGTGCCGGCGATCATGTCAACACGTACATTATCGAGTGATCGGGACCGAAAGATGACGGTACTTTTGACCCCGTTTATGAGCTGCAGTGCGAAACTTCCAATTTATGCGATGTTTACATTGGCATTTTTTCCACACCATCGGGCACTTGTGATGATTGGGTTGTATGTCGGAGGAATGGCCATCGGTATACTGGTCGGACTTTTATTGAAAAAAACAGCTTTCCGCGGAGAACCGGTTCCATTTGTCATGGAATTGCCGAATTATCGAATGCCGAGTCCAAAGAGTGTGTTACATCTGATGTGGGAAAAAGCGAAAGATTTTTTAGTGAAAGCATTTACGGTCATTTTTGTGTCAACGATCATCATCTGGTTTTTACAAACATTTGACACACGTTTGAATGTAACAGCAAATTCGGAACAGAGTCTGCTTGCCTGTATCGGCGCTTTGATCGCACCGATTTTAATCCCATTGGGATTGGGAGATTGGAGAATCGCGACAGCTCTGATTACCGGATTCACAGCAAAAGAATCAGTGGTCAGTACTCTTGCGGTGCTGACAGGTTCTACTATGAACAATCTGCCGCAAGCGCTGGGAAGTTTGTTTTCTTCTTATCAGGCATTGGTTTTTTTGACATTTGTTCTTTTATATACGCCTTGTGTCGCAACCATGGCGGCGGTCAAGCGTGAGATGGGAAAAAAGATGATGTGTATCATGATGCTTGCACAATGTTCCATTGCATGGATGGCGGCATTTCTCGTTCATTTGCTCGGAATGGCGATGGGCATTTTATAGGAGAAACCATATGAATTTACAAAGCTATGTCGTACTTGCCGTGGTGTTATTTTTGGCAGCAGCCGCTTGCAGATATCTGCACCGCCGAGAAAATGGCGGCTGTTTTGGAGGGTGTGGAGGTGACTGCAGTCACTGCGGAAAGGATTGTAAAAAAAAGTAGTCAAAGCCTGCTATTTGTGTTAGAATCAATAGGTGAGTAAGTAACATCAGCAGGGAAGAAGGCCTGAAGAGATGGGGAAGGAACTATAAATGAGCGAACAAAAATTTGATAATACGAAATTATTAGAAACCATGCGTGTGTTTACGGCAGACAAAACACATGAACATATGTTAGATATCATGCGTCAGATTCGGATGTCTATGGTCATGGTTCCAGCGACATTTCCGGAAGAAGGGGATGTCAATCGACTAAAGGAGGCAAATGGAAAGCCGGTAGCAGTGCCGCCGGGAACAAAATTTCAGCCACAGTTGATCAAAAATAAGAAAGATGAGAAATATCTGCCGATCTTCACAGATCCGGCACAGATACCGAAAGAGCAGGAGTATCCGACGATCGTTACGATGCCTTTTTTGGAATGTGCAGCGATGACAAATATGAAAAAAGAAATCATCAAAGGAATTGCACTGAATCCGTTTACGGAAAATATTTTATTTCAACAGGAACTGTTAGAGGCAATGCTTCTCGCAGAAAAAGAACTGCAGGGACAGCGTGTGGTACCGGTATCACAGCAGAACTATCACCGTTTGGTGCGTCATCGCGCGGAGCATGTGGAACTGCCGCAGGCGGTACACAGCGGTGGTCAGAAATTCATTCAGACGTTAGAAAAAGAGGCAGAACCGATGATCTTATCCCTTTATCGTAAAGGGTATGATGAAAAAATGACATGCCCATATAGCGAAGACGATTTTTCAATCATGTCTCTGAATATAGGAGAGGATTTAGAACTTACGCGGATTGATCTGCCGCACAAACACCTTGCAAAAGAAATTGCGATTCGCGTCTATCTGACGGTAAATCCGCAGACAAATCAGACAGGTTATTTTCTGATCGAGGGAGCGGAGGAGAAAAATACCTTCCAACTTTCCAAGATTTTAGCGGATGGCACGTACCAAGTACTCCAGGAGGCACCGGGAGAAGGAACAGAGTTACAGACTGTGATCGATCTGGCTCGTGCAGAATAAAAGGAAAGGCATTGCAGATATGCAGTGCCTTTTGTGTCAGAAAAGGGTGAAAATGTGAAAAAAAAAGAAATGCGTGAGATCGGATGGGATAAACTGGATAATACCGCACACATTTTTCCTGTTATAGCAGGGGAAGCGGTCAGTAACGTATATCGGATCAGTGTGGTATTGAAAGAAGAAATTCAGGGGGACAAGCTGCAGGAAGCACTTGCGATCGTATTGCCGAAATTTTCCGGATTTAATGTACGATTGCGTCGCGGAATCTTTTGGTATTATTTTGAAGAAAACGGAAAGTCTGCACCAGAAGTTGAGGAGGAAAAAACGTATCCGTGTCGTTATATCGAAGAAAATAAAAATCACAGCTACCTGTTTCGCGTGACGTATTATGGAAGGCGGATCAATCTGGAGGTTTTTCATGTACTGACCGATGGAATGGGGGGATTGAACTTTTTGAAAGAACTGACCTATCAATATCTGCGCCTGGTACATCCGAAACTTCGGGAGCAATTTGGAGACAATCTCAGTCAGGATACGTCATTAAATCGGGAAGACAGCTTTTTGAAAAATTATAAAAAAAATCATGCAAAAGCATATCAATCGCAAAGAGCTTACCAGATTAAGGCAGAAAAACTTCGACCGGGAGAATTTGGTGTGATGCATGGTCGGATGTCAGTTTCGCAGTTAAAAGAGGTCTGTCATCGGTATCATACGACGATCAATGTATATCTTGTCAGCTGTTTTGTGTGGGCGGTCTATACAGAATGCATGAATCAGACCAGGCAGAAACGACCGCTTCGTGTAGCGGTTCCGGTTAATCTGCGACCGTATTTTAATTCGATCACGACGAAAAATTTCTTTGTCATGGTTTCAGCAGAATTTTTGGCGGATCGCGAAGATTACACGTTTTCTGATATTTTAGAGGTTGTAAAAAAGAGTTTGGAAACGCAGATTACCAAAGAACATTTGGAAGAAATTTTTTCTTATAATGTGGGCAGTGAAAAAAATCTGATTGCTCGTGTTGCACCATTGTTTCTAAAAAATTTGGCAATTCGTGCGGTTTATACAAAATCTGCACTGGCAAATTCGACCACGATCACAAATATTGGAAATGTAAAAGTAGAAGAGGCGTATCAATCATACATTGAAAGCTTTCACGCGTATCTTGCGGTTTCAAAAGGGCAGAATCTGAAAGGTACGATCTGTTCCTACGGGGATACACTGGTATTTACATTTAGTTCTGTGCTTCGGGATACGTCTGTGCAGAAAGCATTTTTTCGTCAGATCGCGTCCGATGGGGTGGAGGTTTTTATTGAGACAAATGGCGTGTATTAGGAGGTCGTACGATGAGTAAATGTTTGAAATGTCGAGTAGAAATTTTAGATGAGACCGAAGTTTGTCCGTTGTGTGGTGCAGTGCTCGAACAGGAGGCGGGGGCAAAAAATGTTTACCCGAATGTGGGGGTAAAGGTGCGCAGGCTGCATCTGGCAGTGCGAATTTATCTGTTTGTTGCACTTCTTTTGAGTGCACTTTTCATTGGATTAAATTATATAAATTTTCACGGGATGTATTGGTGTCTGATTCCAATCGCGGCAATGGCATATATTTATTTTACACTTGCGGTATCGCTTCAAAATGAAATCGGGTATCGGGGAAAAATGATCTGGCAGACCCTGTTTGCGATTTTGTTTGTGATATTGATTGACTGGGTCGTTGGTTTTCGCGGCTGGTCTTTGAACTATGTTCTGCCCGGAGGAATTTTATTTTTAGATTTTGGAGTGGTCGTTTTGATGCTTTGGAACAAAAGAAACTGGCAGAGTTACATTCTGTTTGAAATGATGTTGATCTGTTTTAGTATTCTGCCGCTTGTATTCTGGTTTGTAGGCTGGATTACAGATCCATTAGTGTCTATACTGGCGTTTAGCGTTTCTGTGGCACTATTTTTAGGAACGGTCATTATCGGTGACCGAAAGGCGCGCGTGGAGTTACAGCGGAGATTTCATGTGAAGTAAGAAGGAGTGGTTCGATGGAAAAAGAGGTAAGTCTGCGTGGACGTTTGATTCGACAGTTGATTGCAGGAATTACAAATGATCTGACAATGGGAGAAAAGATAAAAAACGGCGAACTGCGAAAAAAAATGGTGGAGCCCCCGTGGCATTGTCCGCGTGGATATCGTATGGAACAGATAAAATTTGAGACATTCGAGGTGTATGAGCTGATTCCGGAGGAGAAAAAAGCACAGCAGGTGATCTTACAGTTTCATGGAGGAGGCTATATCGCACCTCTAAAAAATGCATATTTCAGTTGGGCGTATCTATACAGTAAACTAGCTGGAGGATGTCGTGTTGTTACGGTAGAATATCGTGTGGCACCGGAACATCCATATCCGGCGGCACTAGAGGATGCGTGGGAATCCTATCTGTGGCTCTTGAAGCGGGGATTTGAACCAAAAGATATTGTGGTTGTGGGAGATTCGGCAGGCGGCGGGCTTTCACTGGCGCTTTTGCATTATCTAAAAGATCAAGGAAAACCGCTTCCGGCAGGTGTCATCGCAATGTCGCCCTGGACAGATCTGACATTGCAGGGGGAGTCCTATGTCAGTAACTTTACCAATGATCCGTTGTTTGGAAATTCCTATAGCAGTCTGATCTTTAATCGGGATTATATTGGTGATAAGGATCCGACAGATCCCTATCTATCGCCGCTGTATGGGGATTTTACCGGATTTCCGCCAATGCTTTTACAGGTTGGATCGCTGGAAATGCTGTTATCAGATTCCACAGAGGTGGCAAAAAAAGCAAAAAAGCAGGGAGTAAAAGTGCGTTGCAGTGTCTATGAGGGTATGTTTCATGAATTTCAGATGGCGGGCAGACTGCTGCCGGAATCGAGACAGGCATGGGACGAAGTTGGTGAATATTTTTCAGAAATTGGATTTGGAATCTAAAACAGCTTCCGGCGTGGAACAGGACCACCCGGAAGCTGTCTGTTTATTTTGTCTGATTATTTCTGGCTAAATGAGAAATATCCATGTAGCTTGGCATGCCATTTTCATAGCAGACGGACGATTCGCCTTGAATGAGTGGGCGCAGATAATCAAGAAACGCGTCTGTGATGTCATTGCCCGCAGGTGCGATCCAGTCAAGTGGAACAGATTTTGCCTCATTTGCAATGGAGTCGATCGGAGAGTGTCCGTATGTGACTGTGTACGGTTCATTTGAAGTACGGGTCAATGTCACCATAGAACCGGTAACGCCTTCCGTGGAAAGACAGACAGCCGTTTTTCCGAGCATAAAGGATTCGTCCAGATCCGTTTTCGATGCCAGATGAGAGGCACAGCGCTGCAGAACATTTACCTCGATGGAACGAACTTTGACACCAATCTGCTCCTGTACCAGATATTCCAGAGATTTTCCGGCACCGCTGAGCTGGCTGTGTCCAAACTGATCGAGATACTTTGAGGATGCACTGATATAATTTCCGTCTTTGTCACGGATTCCTTCACTGACAGCAATGATGACATTATTGACCTGTGTGAGTTGATAGCGTACATCTTCTAAAAAAGCATCCTTGTCGAAGGCGACTTCTGGAAGATAGATCAGATGCGGAGCACCGGAATAAGCAGTTCTGGCCAGTGCACTTGAAGCGGTCAGCCATCCGGCATCCCGTCCCATAATTTCTACGATTGTGACACTTTTTACCGGGTAAATAAAGGTATCGTGCGCGATTTCTAAAACGGAAGAAGCAATATATTTTGCAGCTGAACCAAAACCAGGTGTATGGTCGGTAGCGAGCAGGTCATTATCGATTGTTTTCGGAATTCCGATGACACGTACTGGACTGTCAGTCTTTTTTGCGTATGCCGATAATTTTAACACGGTATCCATGGAATCGTTTCCACCGATATAGAAGAAAGCATGAATATTTAATTGTTCAAACAGTTGGAAGATCGTCTGATAAGGGGAGTCATCTATTTCGGCATCCGGCAGTTTATACCGGCAGGAACCGAGATACATGGCAGGGGTGGAAATCAGACGATGGATATCGTCTTCCGTAAAATCACCAAGGTCGAGATAGTGCTGATGCAAAATGCCAAGAATACCATTCACAGAGCCATATACGGTATGATAACCGCTCTTTTTTGCCTGGGAAATGACACCGGCAAGACTGGCATTGATGGCAGCAGTTGGGCCACCGGACTGGGCGACCATACAATTTTTTATTGTCATAATTTTCCTCCATAGGTAAAATAAAGTATAAACATACAAATTGACTAAGGGTTCTACTCTCATAGTATCGAAAAAAACAGGAAAAATCAAGTCGGAAAGGAAAGAAAATATGGGAAACTGTCACTTGTGTCCGCGAAACTGCGGGATTGATCGAACGAAAGAAAAAGGAGTGTGTGGTCAGACGGAGGAGATTCGTCTGGCGCGGGCGGCACTGCATTTGTGGGAAGAGCCTTGTATTTCTGGAAAAAGCGGTTCGGGTGCGGTGTTTTTTTCTGGATGTCCGCTGCATTGTGTGTTCTGTCAGAATCACGCAATCGCAAACGGAACGGTTGGAAAAGCAGTATCAAGTGAGCGGTTGAGCGAAATTTTTTTAGAGTTACAGGAAAAAGGGGCAAATAATATCAATCTGGTCACACCAACCCAGTTTGTGCCACAGATCATTCAGGCACTGGAACGTGCAAAGAGGCAGGGACTGTATCTTCCGATTGTATATAATACAGGCAGTTATGAGAACGTGGATACGATCCGCAGCTTAGAAGGAATCGTGGATATTTATCTGCCGGATTTGAAATATGCATTCCCACAAGTGAGCAGGCGTTATGCGAAGGCACCAGATTATTTTGAAAAAGCGACAGAAGCGATCGCAGAAATGGTGCGTCAATGTGACATGCCACAGTTTTTTGTGCGAAAGGAAGGGGAGACGGTAGAATCAGCGCTTGAGCAAACAAAAAGAAAAAAATTTTTATCGGCAGAGCAATATAATACAGTTTCAGTCAAAGAAGATGAAAATGAATATCTGATGTATAAAGGTGTCATTGTAAGACAGCTGCTCTTACCGACACAGCTGGCGGATGCACGTTATATATTACGATATTTATCGGAAAACTATAAAGATAATATTTATATTAGTATGATGAGCCAGTATACACCAACCCAGACGCTCGCGCAAGAAGAGTTAAATCAGAAAACAGATTCGGAGTCATATCAGAATTTATTACGTTACGCTGAAAAATTATGCATCAAAAATGCATTTTTTCAAACGGAAGATGTCGCGAAAGAAAGCTTTATTCCGGCATTTGATTACGAGGGTGTTTGACATAATGGGACAAAAAGACTATTTTCAAAAACAAAGGTCTGTTTTATAATACACAACAAACAAAGGGGTTGCAAAAGCAGCCCCTTTTTATTTTTTGTCTGCAAAATACAATCCCCAGAATTATGTAGACAAATTGGGAAAACAGATGGGATTACTTAAAAAAGGTAATTAATTTCGGAATTCCGAAGTTAACTATAGAAAAAGGATAGGAGGATTCGTTTATGAAGAAAAAACTAGTTTCCGTATTACTGACAACAACATTACTGGTTTCAATGACAGCTTGTGGCGGTAGTAATCAGTCAAAAGGAGAAGAAGAAAACAAGGAAGCTGTAGCGTCTGACACAACAGAAGCAAGTGATACAGCAGAGGCAAAGGAAGGCGGTACGATCACATTTGGTGACGTCACACAGTCAAATGGAGATATGTTCCCGCATTGGACAAACAATGCGTCGGACTACAATGCATATAAGATGTCAACAGGTTTAGGAACAATAGCAATTGATAAGGACGGTCAGTATGTGTATGATGATACAGTTCTGGCAGATCATGATGATAAGCAAAATGAGGATGGTTCAGAGACTTGGACATATCAGTTGAACGATGGATTGAAATGGTCAAACGGAGATCCGGTTACAGCAGAGGATTATGTATTCTATTATCTGTTCTGGTCATCAAAAGTTATGTGTACCGATATGGAAGCACAGGACGCCATTCTGGTAGGACAGTATCTAAAAGGATTTGATGCTTATAACGCAGGAGAGACAGACACACTGGAAGGAATTCATTTGATCGATGATAAGACATTCTCAGTTACGATCGATAAACAGTATGTACCATATTATTACGGAAAAGCATTATCATCTTCGACACCGGAATATATGAAAGGCTGGGTTCCGGATGATGTAACCATCGAGGAGACAGAGAACGGAGCAAAATTCTCGGATAACTTTACGAAAGAACATATCGCAGACACTGTAAAGAAATTCCGTTATAACCCGGATGTCAGCTCCGGTCCATATACCTTCAAGAGCTATGATAAGAAAGCAAACTGCTACACTCTTGTAAAAAATGAGAATTATCCAGGTAACTTTGAAGGACAGAAACCATCCATCGATACGGTTATTTATAAATACATAAAAGAAGAAACAATGATGGATCAGTTAAAAACCGGTGCCATTGATATCCTGACAGGCTGTATGACCGGAAGTGAGATCGATACCGGACTGGATATGGTTGATACGGGAGATTTTGATTATATTCACTATGCAAGATCCGGTTATGGAAAACTGGTATTTAAGTGTAATGTAGGACCGACACAGTTTGCGGAAGTTCGTCATGCAATTGCATATCTGCTGGATCGAAACAAATTTGCGCAGACATTTACGGGCGGACATGGAACGGTTGTAAACGGACCTTACGGTTCCGCACAGTGGATGGTTCAGGATGCAGAAGATGATATTGATACCTTAAACAGCTATAACTACAGCCTGGATAAAGCAGTTGAAGAGCTGGAAAAAGGCGGCTGGGTATACAACGAAGATGGTTCCGATTATTCTGGAAGCGGCATTCGTTATAAGAAGTTAGATGACGGAACGATGATGCCATTAGTGATCGAATGGTACGCGACAGAAGGAAACGCTGTATCTGATTTACTTGTTACTTCTCTGCAGAAGAATGAAGATGTAACAAAAGCTGGTATGCAGATCAATCAGACAGTTGGTACGTTTAATGATTTGATCAATATCTATCAGAATACAGATCCGAACGCATACAATTACAATATGTTAAACATGGGTGAAGGATTCGGATGCCCATATGACACCGCTTATCTTTATGAGCCGGGCAGCGCAAGCAATGTAAACGGTATTGAAGATCAGGAACTGTATGATAATGCAGAAGCAATGATCAAGGTAAAAGAAGGGGATACAGATGAATTCCTGAAAAAATGGTTTGGATTCATCAAACGCTGGAACGAAGATTTACCGGATATTCCATTATATTCAAACGATGTACATGATTTCTTTAACAAACGTGTCAAAGGCTGGAACCAGAACGATTATGACTGGAACGTTGGAGATGCGATCTTGTATACGACTGTAGAATAGTAAGACTGAAAAAGAAAAAAAGAAGGCGGGGAAGAATGGGACATAACTGTTCTTCCCCGTTTTTTAAAAGAAAGTTGGGAAAACTATGGTAAAATATATTGGAAAACGTTTGGCATACATGGTCGGTGTTTTTTTTATTGTATCCGTAATTATGTTTGGGTTATTTAATTGTATGCCGGGAGACCGTGCGATGGCACAGGTATCGAAATTAAATGGAAAAGTCACAGAAGAACAATTTGAAAAAGCGTATCAAAATGCGCGTAAGTCACTTGGACTAGATGACCCAGTTCCGGTGCGTTATGTGAAATGGATGGGAAATATCCTAAGAGGAAACTTTGGATATTCGACTTATTATCGAGAAGATGTACGTGATGTAATAAAAGATCCACTGAAAACAACAATTTTTATAAATATATTTGCAACAATTCTGGCACTTGGCATTACGATTCCGCTGGGAATCCGGTGTGCGGTGCGAAAAAAATCAAAATTTGACAACTCGGTTCAGGTTCTGACCATTATCGGATATAGTATCCCGGAGTTTATTATCGGTTTGGTTTTGATGTTTCTTTTTAGTGTGAAACTGGGCTGGTTTCCACTGACCGGAATGGGTACACCAAACTTTCAGGGAACGGGATTTGAAAAATTTTTGGATACAATGCGTTACATGATCTTACCGTTGACGGTTATGACGGTTGCATCCTTGGGAAGTATGACACGCTACGTTCGTGCAGCGATGATCGATGCGCTTGGCATGGATTATATTCGGACGGCACGTGCAAAAGGATTAAAGGAGAAAGTTGTGATCTATTCACACGCATGGAGAAATGCGTTGCTTTCTGTTATCACACTGGTGATTAACTGGTTTATGTCTATTTTTATGGGCTCCATCATCGTTGAGAATATGTTCCAGATCAATGGAATGGGAAAATTATATTATGATGGACTGTATAATCAGGATTATGATGTTGCATTGGCAATCAATATGTTTTACTGCGCACTGACATTGATCGGAAACCTGATCGTTGATTTAAGCTACGGTCTTGTAGATCCGCGCGTTCGTGTAGATAAATAGGAGGAAACGAAAATGGGAAAAAAAGAAAAGAAAAAAAGTACGTTTTCTCTGGCTGTCGGCAGGATGTTCGGAAAAAAGACGGAGAATCGTGATATTTTTGAAGAAGAAATTGTAAGAACACCGTTTCGGACCATATGTCATAATTTTTATGAAAATAAACTGGCAATGGGAAGCCTGATCTTATTTTTGTTGATCTTTTTAACGGTATTGATCGGGCCGGTGTTTGTGCCGATCGACTTAAGCGATCAGGAAGAAACACAGACCAACGTAGCTTTAGGGTTTGATTTAATGAAGTATCCGAAGGGATTAGAGGGAAATGTAAAACAGATTTCCGTTGGTTCCACATTCAGTGTGGGCTTAGATAACGACGGAAAAGTCTATGTTTGGGGAAAAACAAAGCGCAGTAAAGTCATTGATCTGGCGGATATTCCAGAAAATATTGGAAAGGTTGTCGCAATTTCAGCCGGATATGACCATATTATGGCACTGAATGACAACGGAAAAGTCATTTGTTGGGGAAATGACAGACTTGCACAGGTAACTGTGCCGCGGGATATTTATCGTGCAGGAAAAATTGTTCAAGTGTGTGCAGGATATCAGCTTTCTGCTGTAGTAACAGAAAATGGAAAAGTGTTTACCTGGGGAAATGAAAACTTAAATGATATTAAGACAAGTGAAAAAACCGGGCAGGGCACGATCAAAAAGATTGTTTATACAAATAATACACTAATGGGATTAAAGGAAGACGGAACCGTGACACATATGGGAAGACAGGATTGTTATGTATCGCAGATTCCGGATGGATTGAACGAGGTAACAGATATTGCTGCAACATCAAACAGCATGGCAGCGGTAAAAAAAGACGGAACAATTGTTACCTGGGGGGCAAAAAAATATGGGGAAGATAAAGTGCCAAAAATCGATGGAACGATAAAAACGATTTTAGGCGGAAGATTCCATTATACCGTTTTGACAGAGGATGGAAAGTTATATGGCTGGGGAAAAAACAATTATCATCAGACCGATATACCGAAAATCGGAAATGAGGTAGAAGAAGTTTATAGCGGATACTACCAGAATTATGCGATCACAAAAAGCGGAGACATCAAAACATGGGGATTAAAAGGCTATCTGATGGGAAGCGATGATCTTGGAAGAGATGTGTTTGCCAGGTTGTTAAACGGTGGACGAATGACAATGACAATCGGAGCGGTTTCTGTGATCCTTTCTACGCTCATCGGTATTATTGTCGGTGGTGTGTCAGGATTTTTCGGCGGCTGGGTGGATCTTTTACTGCAACGTCTGACCGAATTGGTTTCTTCGTTGCCGTTCCTTCCATTGGCGATGATCTTAACAACGATCATTGGAAATAAATTATCAGATAATGCAAGAATTTTTATGATCATGGTGATTTTAGGTTTGTTGAGCTGGCCGTCTCTGGCACGTTTGGTTCGTGCACAGGTATTGGCAGAACGAGAAAAAGAGTTTGTCACGGCTGCAAATGCCATGGGTGTGAAAAAAGGCAGCATTGTATTTCGTTATATCATACCGAATGTAATTTCTGTTATTATTGTGTCTGCGACACTGGACTTTGCCAGCTGTATGCTGATCGAATCATCGCTTTCCTATTTGGGATTCGGTGTAAAGCTGCCGCGTCCGACATGGGGAAATATGTTGTATGGATGCGTTAGTTCGGTTGTTATTCAGAACTACTGGTGGCGCTGGGTATTTCCGGCTATTATGCTTAGTATTTGTGTCATCTGCATTAATACAGTTGGTGACGGTCTGCGTGATGCGATCGATCCAAAATCGAACGAACGTTAGGAGGAAAAGCAAATGTCATTATTAGAAGTAAAAGACCTGCATACATTTTTCCAGACAAAGCGCGGAACGGTCAAAGCAGTCAATGGTGTCTCTTATACAGTGGAAGAAGGACAGACACTTGGAATTGTAGGAGAGAGCGGAAGTGGAAAAAGTGTATCAGCGATGAGTATTTTAAAACTGTTAGATGGAAACGGCTACATTGACAGTGGGACCATTCATTTTGACGGAAAGGATCTGTCGCAGGTATCGGTAAAAGATATGTGTAAAATTCGTGGAAATGACATTTCGGTTATTTTTCAGGAACCGATGACCAGCTTAAATCCAATTTTTACCATTGAGCGTCAGGTATCCGAACCGTTTCAGATTCATCAGGGAATGAGTAAAAAAGAAGCGGCCCAAAAAGCTGTGGAGATGTTAAAAAATGTCCGAATTCCCAATCCGGAAGCAGTGGCGAAGCAGTATCCGCATCAACTGTCCGGCGGTATGCGTCAGCGAGTCATGATCGCTATGGCGCTGGCGTGTCAGCCGAAACTTCTGATTGCAGACGAGCCGACAACCGCTCTGGATGTAACGATTCAGGCGCAGATTTTGAAATTGATGAATGAATTAAAAAAAGAGCACAAAACAGCGATTCTTTTTATTACACATGATCTTGGAGTCATCCGGCAGATGGCAGATAATGTGGCGGTTATGTATTGTGGACAAGTAGTAGAATTTGCAAGTATGGAGATGATCTTCGGGCAGAATTGTTATATGCATCCGTATACAGAAGGTTTGATGTATTCCATCCCACGTCTGGACACACCGGCAGGAACACGTCTGGAAGCGATTCCGGGGGCAGTGCCGCATCCGTTGGCACTGCCGGAAGGATGCAAATTTGCGCCACGCTGTAAGTATTGTCAGGAAAAGTGCAAAAAACAAGAACCAGAATTAGAAGAAATAGAACCGGGACATCAGATTCGTTGTTTTTATCCGGAAAGGGGGAACCGATAAATGGCAGAGCAGAAGAAATTACTTTCCATCAAAAATCTGAAACAGTATTTCCCCGTAGGAAAGAAAGGATTTCGGAAAGAACAAGAATATGTACGTGCAAATGATGATATCAGTCTGGATATTTATGCAGGAGAAACATTTGGCTTAGTAGGAGAAAGTGGATGTGGAAAATCGACATTTGGACGGACGATTTTACAATTATATAAACAGACGGCTGGAGAAACAATTTACTATGGAAGAAAAGAAGAAGGAGAAAATCTGACACAGTTATCGAGTGAGGAAATGAGAAAGTTGCGTTGTGATCTGCAGCTGATCTTTCAGGATCCGTATTCTTCATTGAATCCGCGTATGACAGTCGGACAGATCATAGAAGAAGGCCTTTTGGCACATGGAATGTTTAAGCGTGGCGATAAAGACTTGCAGCCGTATGTCTTAGATGTTATGAAAAAATGTGGTCTTGCACCATATTTTATCAACCGTTATCCACATCAGTTTTCTGGTGGACAGCGTCAGAGAATCGGAATTGCCCGTTCACTGGCGGTCAAACCGAAGTTTGTGGTATGTGATGAAGCAGTATCTGCTTTGGATGTTTCGATTCAGTCACAGATCGTTAATCTGCTTTTAGATTTAAAAGAGCAGGAACAGCTAACCTATTTGTTTATTTCACACGACTTATCGGTTGTAAAATATATCAGTGATCGTGTCGGTGTCATGTATTTAGGGAATATGATGGAAATCAGTCCGACGCAGCAATTGTTTGCGCATCCGTATCATCCATATACGGAAGCATTGCTTTCTGCGATTCCGACAACCGATCTGGAACAAAAAGAGCAGATCATTTTGGAAGGTGACATTCCGAGTCCGATTCATCCGCCAAAGGGATGTAAATTTCATACGCGTTGTAAGTATTGTACAGAGATTTGTAAAGAAAAAGCGCCTGAAATGCAGCAGGTAGAGCCGGGACATTTCGTGGCATGTCATCATGCGTTGAAATAAGGAGATAGATGTATATGTTGTTTCAGAAAAAAATAGAGCGATTGCTTTCAAAAAAGGAACCGGAAGAAACACCGGAACCATTAGAAAAAGGGGACAGGCTTGCACTGTTCCTTTCTGCGTGTATTGTATTTGTACCGGCAATTCTTCTTACATTAGGAGGACTTGCATTGATTTCCTATTTGTTTTTCTGCTAAAAAGTTGCGCTTTTAGTTGACGTTCAAAACAAGGAACGGTATAATGGAACGGATTAAACAGACATTTAAAAAGGACAGAGAAAGCAGAACAGAAAGGAAGTTCCCATAAATGAAAAACAGAATCATAAGTCAGATGAAAAAGGCGGGAGTGGCAGTATCAATGGCAGCCGTATTTTGCCTTGCGATTCCACAGACAGATTTTGCAGCGACTTCTGCCTATGTAGATGTTCGAAGTGCAAACGTGCGGCAAAAGCCGGTGGATGGTGAAAATATCACAAGTCTGCCACAGGGCACCTATGTGTCAGTTCAAGAGACGCAGCAGGGCTCCGATGGTCAGTCATGGAGTAAAATTCAGTTTACCAATCAAGGAAAACAGATTATGGGCTGGGTACGCAGCGACCTGATCATCGATGCGAAAAACGCAGATCAAGAAGCACAAGAGGAAACGCCGGTAAATGCAGTGAAGCTGGAGGATACCGCACAGACTGATTCCCCATTAGGGGCAGAGACTTCATCTGCGACGGATGCAGATTCAAGTCAGGCACAGGAAGAAACGGATGCAGATTCAGCAGATTCTGAGGCAGAAAACAAGATTCAAAACGGAAGCTTAACCTTAGCAATCAGTGAAAATTTTACCGCAGAAGAAGTACCGGTTGATTTTTCAAAAGGTGAAGTGAAGTATAAAGGAAAAACCTATCAGGGAGTAACTTATAACAATGGCGAATTAAACGCATTGTATTTGGTAGATGAGCAGACAAGCATTGGTTCTTTTTATATTTGTGATGAAAAGAACGATACCATTTATCCATTTGTTCGTGTGACATATGGAGACGGATATTTGATCTTTTTGCAGAATCAAGATTCCAATGAACTTCCGACAGGGAGTACAGCGACCATCCTTCCGTTGGAAAATGGAACACAGTTAGAGGCATTCTGGTACTTGGGAAATCAGGAATCCAGTGATTTTTATGAAGTCTATGCGATGAACGAAGAAGGAACATGCAGCTGGTATTCTTATGACAATGTCGACAAAACGTGTCAGCGTCTGAATATTCAGGATAATAGTGAACAGCTGAATAATCTGAATAAGGCATACAACAAATTAAAAGAAAAAAATGAACAGCAGAGGAAATCAGATCATAAGATCATGGCAGGAATGATCATTGGTTGTGTATTGTTGTTTTTCCTATTGATCAATGTCTTACTTAGACGGCCTGCGAAGAAAAAAGAAAGTACGCGCGCATATAAGGAGAAAAAAACAGAAAAAAAGAAACAGCCAAAGAAAATGTCCGAGTCTGACAATAAAGCAGTGGCAGAGGCGGTGGCATCTGCTGTTCAGTCAATTCAAAATGACACCATGGAACAGGAAAAGATTGTTTCAGCAGAGACAGATGAACAGGCACGGGATCACTACATGGAAGTGTTAGAAAAAGTGTCAAAAACAGCAGAAACTCAGCCACAGGCAGAGTTTGCGGCACCGCAGGAGGCAGCAAAAGATAACAAGAAGACAGTTTCGAAAAAAAAGGCAGCTTCTCCAAAGACAAAGCAGCAAGAAACTGTAAAAAAAACAATTGCAGCCGAAGCAGCCGAGAGAACAGAAAAAACGGTTCAGGAGCAGCGTGAGGACTTTGAGAAAGTCAATAAAAACGAAGATTTGGAAATACTGGATCTGAATGATTTATAAACCTTATGAGAAAGGAACAAAAGACCGATATTTGTTATAGAGTCGATATAACAAATATCGGTTTTCAAACAAAGAGAGGAGGCAGTGCAGATGAATTGGCTGATAGAATTGGATTTTAACAGTGGAGAAGCATTGTACCTTCAGGTGAGAAATCAAATCATTCTGGGAATCGCCACAAATCAGTATCAGATCGGTGATACACTTCCGTCTGTTCGATCACTTGCCGAACAGATCGGTATCAATATGCATACCGTGAATAAAGCGTATCATGTACTGAAGGAAGAAGGATTCATCCAATTAGATCGACGAAACGGTGCAGTCATTGCACCAAATGCCGATAAACTGCAGGTTACAGAGGAAATGCGGCAGAGATTGCGTGCAGTGATCGCAAGAGCACGCTGCAAACATGTTTCAAAAGAGGAAATACATCATCTTGTAGACGAAATATTTGAGGAATACGAGAAAAATGAAAAATAACGGAGGATTTGCTATGCAGAAACCCTATACAAAAAAAGCGCAGAAAGCATTGGAATTAGCAGCAAAAACTGCAAAAAGCATGCATCACAATTATGTTGGAACCGAACATATGCTGGTGGGAATTCGTAAAGAAGGAACGGGAGCAGCCGCAAGAGTACTGGCTGCGATGGGAGTCGATGATGAGAGGATCATTGAGCTGATCAATGAACTGATCGCACCTGTGGGAACGGTTTCCCTTCTAGATGCGGATGGATATTCCCCGCGTATGCAGAAGGTATTAGAAGAGGCACAACAGGAAGCAGAGCGTTTTAAAAGCGAAGCGATTGGAACCGAGCACATATTGATCGCGATTCTAAAAGAGTCTGATTGTGCGGCGGCAAGACTGCTTAATACAATGGATATCAATGCTCAGAAAGTATACTTAGAACTTTTAAATGCCATGGGAGAAGAGGGCAGTGCATATAAAGATGAATTTCAAAGTAACGGAAAAGTAGGAAAAAAACGTGGAAATGATGCCGGAACACTGGAACAATATTCCAGAGATCTGACGCAGTTGGCACGAGAAGGAAAATTAGATCCCGTGATCGGACGTGAAAAAGAAATTTCACGTGTGATACAGATCTTAAGCCGTCGAAATAAAAATAATCCATGCCTGATCGGTGAACCAGGAGTTGGAAAAACGGCGATTGCGGAAGGTCTGGCACAGAGGATTGTCTCTGGAATTGTTCCGGAAACCGTTCAAAATATGAAAGTGCTGACATTAGATCTATCTGGTATGGTGGCAGGTTCAAAGTACAGAGGTGAATTCGAGGAACGAATCAAACGTGTCATTCAGGAAGTAAGACAGTGTGGAAATATCCTGCTGTTTATTGACGAATTACATACGATTATCGGGGCAGGCGGAGCTGAGGGCGCGATTGATGCGTCAAACATTTTAAAGCCGTCTTTAGCACGAGGAGAGATCCAGATCATCGGTGCGACCACCATCACAGAATACCGTAAATATATTGAAAAAGATGCTGCTTTAGAGCGGCGTTTTCAGCCAGTGACAGTTGAGGAACCGACTTATGAAGAGACAGTAGAGATATTAAAAGGATTACGTCCGATGTATGAAAAACATCATCAGGTTACGATCTCGGACGAAGGAATCGAGGCAGCAGTGCGTTATTCCATCCGATATATTAATGATCGTTTTTTGCCGGATAAAGCGATTGATCTGCTCGACGAAGCGGCGGCAAAAGTGCGTCTTGGTGGATATAAAGAGCCAGATACCATGCGAAAACTAGAGCAGGAGATCAAGCAGTATGAAAAACAGATGGAAGAAGCACTGATGGCAAATGAATTTGAAAAAGCGTCTGAATTCCATAAAAAACAGCAGGAAGCAGAAAAGAAACAGAAAAAACAGGTGGAAAAATTCCAGAAGACGCTTGCAAAGAAAAAACTTGTGGTAGGCGATAATGAAATCGCAGAGATCGTTGCAAGCTGGACAAAAATACCGGTAAAAAAATTGACAGAAGGCGAAGGGGAACGTTTGAGAAAATTAGAAACGATTTTACATAAACGTGTCATTGGACAGGAAGAAGCAGTGAACGCTGTTGCAAAAGCGGTTCGTCGTGGCCGTGTTGGATTAAAGGATCCGAATCGCCCGATCGGTTCTTTCTTGTTTCTCGGTCCGACCGGTGTCGGAAAAACAGAAATTTCCAAAAGCCTTGCGGAGGCAATCTTTGGCGAAGAACAGGCAATGATTCGAGTAGATATGACAGAGTATATGGAAAAACACAGCGTTTCAAAACTGATAGGATCTCCGCCTGGCTATGTCGGATATGAGGAGGGCGGTCAGCTGAGTGAAAAAGTACGTCGCAATCCATATTCTGTCATCTTATTTGACGAGATTGAAAAAGCACATCCGGATGTCTTTAACATTTTACTTCAGGTATTAGACGATGGGCATATTACAGATGCGCAGGGACGAAAGGTAGATTTTAAGAATACGATCATCATCATGACATCAAATGCAGGAGCACAATCAATCGTAGAGCCAAAACGGTTAGGATTTGCTACGACGGATGATGCGAAACAAAACTATGAATACATGAAGGCCGGTGTCATGGATGAAGTGAAACGAATGTTTAAACCGGAATTTTTAAATCGGATCGATGATATATTAGTATTCCATGCGTTAGAAAAAGCAGATATGAAAAAGATTGTTGGATTGATGGCAAAATCACTGGAAGAGCGGTGCAAAAAACAGATGGGCATTTCGTTGATCATCCGCGATTCTGTAAAGACACATATTGTAGAGGCTGCGTATGATCCAAAATACGGAGCACGTCCGCTCAGAAGAAAGATTCAGGAGCAGATCGAAGATCCGCTGGCAGATGAAATTCTTTCCGGAAACGTGAAACGAGGGGATACAGTTGCAGTTGGTATGAGACAGAAAGAAGTACATTTTATGGTAGAAAACTGACAATTTTTTCTCGAAAATTGTTGGAAAAGCTAGAAAAAAAGCCAAAACTATTGTATAATTAAGATATAGGAGATACAGGAAGTGAAATGCATTTCCCTGAAAAAAGTAGTAACGATTCAGACAAAATGTCAGGAATCTATATTCTAGGAGGAAGTAACAATGGCAGGAATCAAGGAATTAATCCGCACAGAGGCAGATGGTACCATTAGTTTCGGAGATTATTCTCTCGACAAAAAGGCAAAATTGGACAACTTTGAGCACAATGGAGATTTGTACAAAGTAAAGACGTATCAGGAAATCACAAAACTGGAACGTAACGGCTTATTTGTATATGAATCTGTTCCAGGTACCACGGTGACGGAGCTTGCACTTACCGATCAGCATGTATCTTTTGTAGTGGAAGGTCCGGAAGATGCACAGATCACCTTAGGTATGGAAGACGAAACCGAATACGATGTAAAAGTAAACGGTGTCGATGCAGGTCAGATGAAAACAAATCTGGGTGGAAAACTGATTCTCAGCGTAGAGCTGGATGCAGATAGCAAGACAAAAGTAGAAATTACAAAACTTGCATAAGAGCCAGATAAACGAGAAAAACCGGTGTGTCAGACGATGCACCGGTTTTTCCATTCCAAAATCATCGGATTTATAAGGCGTACTTGGAGCGTATGGAGATAAAATCTATGTGCAGCTGATGGAAAAAAGTCATAAAAACAAGTGCAAGAGAAAAATCGATAGTATATCATATAGAAAAGGAAAAAAACATGAAAAAAGGAAAAACAACCGTCTATTTTTGCCAGTCTTGCGGATACGAATCATCTAAGTGGATGGGGCAGTGTCCGGCATGTAAAGAATGGAATACATTTGTTGAAGAAATTGTGGATAAAAAATCCCCGCAGGAAAAAAGGCGTGAGACAGCGCAGGCGGTAAAACCTGCGCTCTTGTCAGAAATTGAATTATCCAAAGAGACGCGTTATCACACACAGATGAAAGAATTGGATCGGGTGCTTGGAGGAGGTGTAGTACCGGGCTCTCTGATTCTCGTCGGTGGGGATCCAGGAATCGGAAAATCGACTCTTTTATTGCAGGTTTGTCAAAACCTGTCTGCACAGAAAAAAAAGATTCTTTATATTTCAGGAGAAGAATCCCTTCAGCAGATCAAAATTCGGGCAGAACGAATCGGAACATTCAACGAATATCTTTCTTTGCTCTGCGAAACAGATTTATCGATCATAAAAGAGACGATTGAGAAAGAAAAACCAAAGATTGTAGTGATTGATTCTATCCAGACAATGATGAACGATTCTGTATCTTCTGCACCTGGAAGCGTTTCACAGGTACGGGAGTCTACAAATGTTTTCATGCAGATTGCGAAAGGAATGGGAATCAGCATTTTTATTGTCGGTCATGTGACAAAAGAGGGAGTCGTTGCGGGACCGCGTGTATTAGAGCATATGGTGGATACCGTATTATATTTTGAAGGAGACCGTCATGCAGCATATCGGATTTTGCGTGGGGTAAAAAATCGATTTGGTTCTACAAACGAAATCGGTGTATTTGAAATGCGAAATAATGGTTTGTGTGAGGTGGAAAATCCGTCCGAATATATGTTGAATGGAAAACCGGAAGGTGCTACAGGATGTGTAGTGGCATGCTCCATGGAAGGAACACGACCAATTTTGCTAGAAGTACAGGCATTAGTCTGCCATACAAATTTTGGAATTCCCCGTCGCACCGCAGCCGGAACCGATTACAATCGGGTTAATCTCTTGATGGCGGTTTTGGAAAAACGATTAGGCCTCCACTTATCAGACTGTGATGCTTATGTAAACATTGCTGGTGGCATCAAAATGACAGAACCGGCAATTGATCTTGGAATTGTGATGGCGATCATTTCCAGCCAAAAAGACTGCGTAATCGATGAAAAGACGATCTGTTTCGGAGAAGTTGGGCTAAGTGGAGAAGTGCGTGCGGTAAGCATGGCATCCCAACGAGTACAGGAGGCAGCAAAACTCGGGTTCGCCACCTGCATAATTCCGAAAGTGAATGAAGAAAGTATGGAGCCTGTCAAAGGAATTCGCGTGGTCGGTGTACGTACCGTAAAAGAAGTCTGGAATTTCATGATGCAGTGAAAATAGTTGTGTAAATTTCTATTTGTCGGGCTAACCACTACGTTCATCTGCCCACTACTTTTTTGG
>JBJENW010000040.1:0-4162 GCA_051880395.1 Lachnospiraceae bacterium
TGACCTAACGAAAAACTATTTAAAATTTTGTCTTAAATCATAGGACCATTATAGTCTGAAGACAAAATTGATGAACTGGTTGATACGTTTATGAACACATTGCCTGCTTTACTGAAAACACAGCTTCAAGCAGCATAGCGGCGGAATTTTGACAATTGAATAACGGCCAGGTATTAAATTGTCAGGGTGCATAGGCAAAATCTATGTGCGAAGTTTGAGTTAATTATAATGTCCCTCAAGATGTCCCTTAAGATGTCACCTTGAAAAAGTTTGATAACATTTATTATGTAGGATACAGTTCGCATGAGGAAATCAAAGAATTAAAGGGAATCCCATTTTTTGTAGTACATGATGAAGATAATCTTCAATAGCCATTTGTTTATTGTGAGTTAAATAGGGCAATACTGTAATAGAGTATATATCTAAATATTGTTTAGGTATGATAAAAACGTTGATATTATAATATCTAAAACAGAAAAAATCCGTTTGTTTAAAGGAATTATAAAATTTAGATATGGACATATTATTGAAACGTTATTATAATTAAATCAGATTAGATATCGTGAAAAGTTTAGGCTATTAGGAGAATCCAATGAATATTAAAGAAATCAAAATTAAAAATTTCAAATCACTCTATGATGTATCTTTCTGCCCTGGGAATATCAATGTTTTTATTGGGGCCAATGGATCAGGAAAATCTTCCGTTCTGGAAGCAATTGGTGTTTTGAGTGCTGCCATGACGGACCGGGTAAATAATAACAGCCTGCAGAGGAAAGGTGTCCGACTTAGTACATCGTCATTGTATAAGTCACAGTTTCGTTCAATTGAACGCAGTATGCCGACGGTTGATTTTGCTATGAATTGGGAACGTAATCATGATAAATATGATTATTCCGTACATCTTACCACACCGTCAGATAATGATACCTGGAAATATCATTCAGAAAGTGTTTCTAAAAACGGAGAAATCGTTTTTGGGCGGAGCAACAGAACAAGCGTGCAATTAAATAATAAGGTAGGTTATTATGCTCTGTCTGAAAAACTGACCGGAGAAGAGTATACGGATATGGGCAACTATATCTCAGGGTACGGGATCTATCAGCCGGATACTCTTACTTTACGGGGAAATGTAGCAGATCCTACACAGGTTACGCCAATCGGACTCAACGGGGGCAGACTTGCTGATGCGATGGAGGATTTATTTTCTGTTGTAGATGACGAGATAATGTTTGGAACATTGAGCATGGATGATGTCCTTGAATTGATCGAGTGGGCATCCGATATCCATATTACGAAGCCGAAAAGGTCAAACCTGAATCCGGGCGTTCCAAGTACACGACAGGTTATCGAATTTCAGGACCGTTTTTTAAAGGATAAATCTGTATTTACGGGGTATGATGCCAGCGAAGGTGCTCTTTATGTTCTGTTTATGCTGACTCTGGCTATGCATCCGGATGTTCCGGGAATGTTTGCGATTGACAGTTTTGATCATGCTTTAAATCCAAGACTGGCAAAGAGAATCACAGAAATATTCAGCCAGCTGATTATTGAGAGTGGTAAGACAGTTTTCATGACCACACATAACCCTCTTGTTCTGGATGGACTTAATCTGGCGGATGAACGGATACGATTATTTGCTATTAATAAAAATAAGTATGGCTATGCAGAATTGAACAGAATTCAGATTTCTCAGGAACTTTTAGAGACAGGACAATCTTTATCCAGGCTTTGGATCAACGGACTTCTGGGAGGTGTTCCGGAACTGTTATGAAAAAGAGGATAGGAATTGTAGGTGAAGGACCGACAGATTATCTTGTACTGAAATGCATGATCGATCAGATAACCGGAGAAGAAAATGATTATCTGAGAATTCAGCCGGAACAAAATATGCTGGGTGAGTACGGAAATGGATGGAAAGGTGTATGGAACTGGTGTGAGTCCACAGGACAGAATCTGGATAAGATCATGAAGGGTATTACTCCTCAAATTGATATGATTGTGATCCAGATGGATGGGGATGTGGCTCGGAAAGAAAAAGAAGTCCATTGTCGGTGTGCAACTGTGGAATGTGTGCATAAAGGGGAATTTCATCCTTTAGGATGTGAAACTTTAAAAAATGGCTCATGTCCGGTAGAGATTCCATGTAAAGATCATGAGAATACCCCGGAAGGATACCGCAACCATATAACACATTGCGTTTTACAATGGCTTGGAACAGATACCGAAAGAAATGATATCATTATTACGGTGCCATGTGATAGTACAGATACATGGATTGTTGCTGCTTTTGATCCTATGGAAGAGATAGAAAAAATACAAAATCCATGGGAAGATATTATTTCCAGAAAAAAGGATTACCATGGGATAAGGATACCGGGACATAAAAAGAATAATCGCATATACCAGCAGCTGATTCCGACATTGGAAAGTCATTGGAAACAAGTGATTGATCTATGTGATTCTGCTAAATATTTTGAAAAAGCAGTTAAAGTAGCATGGGGTGAATGAAGATGAGAAATCGTAGTCGAGACCCCATAGACAAATTGAAAATAACGTTGTATAGTAATAACAGCACTTTACAACTTTTTACACCAGTTTACAACTTTTATAAATGAGTGACCCTTTGCTGAATAAGCCGCTTCAGGGCTTTCACAACAGCATTTGATCTTATACTGTTTTCGATGTTTTGTACGAAAGTAGCAAAAAATACTTCTGCCCGAATCTGCTCGCTGAGAACAAAACGGAATTCCTGCACACTTTCGGCACGGTATTTCGCAAATGCTTCATCCTGATATGGAAGAATCTTCATGGCACAGTATACGATGTTGATCAGGTTCACCAGTGTTTCTATTCCTTTCCGGCTGCGTACCATGTAACGACAGAATGACCAGAAGGTCTTCTGCTCATAATAGCTTACTTCAATGTTCCAGCGGAAGGAGTAACAGAACAGGGGAATATACTTCATACGGTCACTTCCTGTCTGATTCAGCGGAGATTTTTCCTGCCAGGCACAGAAAATCTGCATCTGTTCCGGGAAAATGGTGCTGAAAAACAGCCTTCTGGAGGTGCCTTCCTTTTCTGCGGATGTCACGTAGGCAAGGACTTCCCGATTCCCGAAGGTGTTGGTGAGAACCCGGCGCACACCGATGTAATAATCACCAATCTTATCGTCGGAAAGTGAAAAATCCCTGTCCGGAGAGAGACGCTCTCCATACTTTGCCGGTCTGCCCCGTTTGCCAGTCCTCTGAGGTGCAGGGGAATAAATGACAGAGTCATACCGCGCGTTGCAGATCAGGTCAAGGTTCGGATATTCCTCTACAACACATACCAGGTTTTTTTTTGCATACCAGCTGTCACAAAGGATAATCACATTTTTTTGTGAAGCAAAAACAGGCATTACCTGACGTACCATGGATGCGGCAAGTTCCAGTTTGGACTCTTTCTTCTGCCACATCCGGTATCCGAGAGGGACAGACAGCTAAACAATCCGCCCATCTTTCCAGACCGGAATACACAGCATAAGGCTTACAAAACAGTGTCCGTTCAGGTAATTGGAACCATTGTGTGCTGCATGGTCAAAAAGCTTTGAAACATCCTCAAATTTTTTACTGAACTTTGAGACCATGGTATCATCAATGCAGACGAAAACCGGCTGAGACTGCAGGTGCTCAGGAATCAGTCGGAGAGCCATGGAGGCGGTCACATTCATAAATCTGGAATAATCCACTCTGGCATAGGAACAGGCATAATAAAAAGCATTCAATGATTTTTCTGTAATGCTGGAAAGAAAATGCCGGTACAGAAATCGGATCGAATGGGCGGATTCCATAGCCAGTATGGACAGTACCAAAAGGAACAGAGTGTCTGCTGTGGGGGCAGAAAAAGTATCAAAATAAGCTAAAAAATATTGATGAAGTCTACCAATCAGGTTTTTTTCGTTGTATAATAAGTTTGTCGTACAGGGTCACTTTCCTTTGTAAATAGTTGTCGCAAACTTATTATACATCAGAAAGTCCCTGTGCGATATTTTTTATTAAAAAAGTTGTAAAGTGGTGTAAATGCAATATTGCTCTGAATCACACATTGGGGCAGAATAAGACGCATTTTCACTTTCTATGTAACCGGCTGTCTGGAAGAAGCCGGTGTAATCTTCGCCAGTACA
>JBJENW010000041.1:0-4159 GCA_051880395.1 Lachnospiraceae bacterium
CCAAAAAAGTAGTGGGCAGATGAACGTAGTGGTTCGCCCGACAAATAGAAATTTATCATAAAAAGCTCACAGTGCTTTTCACTGTGAGCCTCAATATTTACATTTTTTATTGAAAACTATCCAACGTTTTCTTCAGTTTTTCAATCATTTCATCCACATCTTTTTCTGTAATGATAAGCGGCGGTACAAAGCGAAGTACATTACTTCCGGCTGTGATCAATACGAGTCCGTTTTCCAATGCTTTTGCAGATACCTGTCCAACCGGAATGGTACACTCGATTCCACGAATGAGGCCCATGCCTCTGTGGGCTGTCAGACAATCGTAGGATGCCACCATCTCATCCAGCCGTTTTTCCAGATAAACGCTGATCTCATTGGCATGATCCATCAGTTTTTCTTTTTCCATCAAATCCAGAACCGTCTTTACCGCAGCACCAACAAACGGGTTTCCACCGTAAGTGGTACCGTGATCGCCCGGCTGTAAGGATTTTTCTGCTACACGCTCAGTCATTAAAAATGCTCCGACCGGAACGCCACAGCCAAGTGCCTTTGCGCTCGTCATGATATCCGGTTTCACACCGTATTTCTGCCATGCAAACATCGCACCGGTTCTTCCCATTCCACACTGAATCTCATCGAGGATCAATAGAATGTCGTGTTCTTCGCAGAGTTTCTTCACTCCCTTGAGAAACTCCGGTTTGGCCGGATAAATACCACCTTCCCCCTGCACGGTCTCAAACAGGATGGCGCAGGTATTCTCATTGATCTGGGCTTTGACACTTTCAAGATCATTAAAATCCGCAAACCGAACTCCACCGATCAATGGCTCAAACGGTTCCCTGTAGTGCGCATTTCCTGTTACAGAAAGCGCTCCCATACTTCTTCCGTGGAAGGAATGATTCATAGCGATGATCTCATGACCTGCGTGTCCATCGCGTGTGTAAGCATATTTACGGGCTGCTTTGATCGCACCTTCTATCGCCTCTGTTCCACTGTTTGTGAAGAACACACGATCCATTTCAGACACTCTTAACAGATGATCGGCAGCCTCGATGATCGGCGTATTGTAATACAGATTTGATGTGTGCATCAATTTATCAATCTGTGCTTTTAACGCATCATTATATTCCTTTTTCCCGTAACCGAATGCCTGAACTGCGATTCCTGCGGCGAAATCCAAATATTCTTTTCCGTCAATATCGTACAAATGCACGCCTTCTCCATGGTCAAATACCACCGGAAACCGATTATATGTATGCAGCAGATTCTGATCTGCCTCGTTTATCCATCCTTGTTTATTCATAATTATACCTCGTTTCTGAATCTTTGTAGATTGCAGTTCCAATTCCTTCTCTGGTGAAAATTTCCAAAAGCAGACAGTGTGCGATCCTTCCGTCTAAAATATGTACACGGGAAACTCCATTTTCAATCGCTTCGATACAGTTGCCAAGCTTCGGAATCATTCCACCACCGACATTTCCGTTTTCGATCAGTTTTTTCGCTTCCGAAACAGTCAGTGCAGAAATAAGACTTTCTTTATCATCCGGATCTCTTAAAACACCTTCGATATCCGTTAAAAATGCCAGTTTTTCTGCATTTACCGCACGCGCGATCGCACAGGCAGCATCGTCAGCATTAATGTTAAATGTATCATAATTGTCATCCATTCCGACCGGACATACGATCGGGAGAAAATCTTTTTCCAAAAGATCATATAAAATCTTCGGATTGACTTCTGTCACTTCACCGACATAGCCAATATCCTGTCCTTTTGACAGTTTCTTTTTCACTTTCAAAAGTCCGCCATCTTTTCCACTGATTCCGACTGCCTTGACACCTAATTCCTGCACGAGTTTGACCAGCGATTTATTGACTTTTCCAAGTACCATTTCTGCTATTTCCATCGTTGCTTCATCTGTTTTACGCAGGCCATTGACAAACTCCGGTTTCATTCCGACTTTTTCGATCCACTTGCTGATCTCTTTTCCACCGCCGTGGACAATGATCGGTTTAAATCCAACCAATTTCAAAAGTGTTACATCTCGGATGACATTTTGTTTCAATTTTTCATCCACCATGGCGCTTCCGCCGTATTTTACAACGATGATCTTGCGGTTAAACCGCTGTATGTAAGGGAGTGCCTCGATCAGCACTTCTGCTTTTTTCATTACTTCCTGCATACTTTTCTCTTCCATTTTGTTTTTTCCTCTTTTCTTTTATCCTGTTCACATAAATTCTGCCGCTTCTTAAGAACGGTAATCCGCATTGATCTTAATGTAATCGTAGGTCAGATCGCAGCCCCATGCTGTTGCATTTGCATCGCCCTGTTTCATATCCGCAATGGCTGTGACCGCTTCCTCAGACAAAATCTTTGTCGCCTCGTCTTCACTGTAATCCAGTGCCACACCGTTTTCGATGATCTGAATTTTTCCTGCTTTGCTCTCAAAAAACAGATCCACTTTTTCCGGTTCAAATTCCACACCTGAATAACCGAGCGCGCATAAAATCCGTCCCCAGTTTGCATCGTGACCATAAATCGCAGCTTTTGTCAGATTCGATGTCACAACTGATTTACTTAAAATTTTTGCTTCTTCTTTGGAACGTGCATTGACGACTTTTACTTCAAAGAGTGCGGTCGCACCTTCGCCGTCCCCAGCCATTTTCTTTGCCAGCTCCTCATTAATATAATGTAACGCTTCACAGAATTTTTTATAATTTTCGTCCTCTTCTTTGATTTCAGCATTTTCTGCCTGACCGTTTGCTAAAAGTAAAACGGTATCATTTGTAGATGTATCACCGTCTACAGAAATCATATTATAGGTATCCTGCACATCTTCACTCAATGCTTTTTGCAACAACTCTTTTGAGATCACTGCATCTGTTGTGACGAAGCTCAGCATGGTACACATATTCGGATGAATCATACCAGACCCCTTGCACATACCACCTACCGTCACAGTTGTCCCATCGACATCAATGGTAACTGCCACTTCTTTTTCCTTTGTATCTGTCGTCATGATTGCCTGTGCTGCTTGATGTCCTGCCTCTTTCGTGTCTGAAAGAGTTGGAACCATCGCCTTGATTCCTGCCTCTAATTTTTCAATCGGAAGCTGCATTCCAATGACACCGGTTGATGCCATAAGAACCGCCTCTTTCTCAATTTTTAATGCTTCTGCCGCACAGACTGCTGTTTTGTCACAATATCCGTATCCTTCTTCTCCCGTACAGGCATTTGCAATTCCTGCATTTACAACAACCGCTTGTGCATAGCTGCTTTCTGTCACAACTTTTTTATCCCACTGCACCGGAGCTGCCTTTACCACATTCGTTGTAAATGTACCTGCCGCTTTACATGGGGTCGTGCTCACGATCATCGCCATATCTTTCCGGTCTTTGTATTTAATCCCTGCTGCTGTTGATGCTGCCTGAAATCCTTTTGCCGCTGTTACGCCGCCTGAAATAATTTCCATAATCGTTCCTCCTAATCTCTGTTTCTTTATTTGTTAAAATTTGTTATGTTCTCTTCATTTAAAGTAAAATCATAATAATTCAGGTCTTCCCGAAAGTTCCAGCCCACACTTTTCCAAAAACGGTTGCCCACTTCATTGCTTTTAAATGCGATCAGACTGACTTTATTAATATGTTCTTCCTGCAAAGCTTTCATCGCTGCTACCGCCATTGCTTTTCCGATTCCATGTTTTCGAAAATCCTGATGTACACATACATGGTAAAAGCAACCGCGTCTTCCATCGTGTCCGCAGAGAATTGCACCGACGATCTTTCCGTCACTCTCCGCTACAATACTCGTTGTCGGATTTCTCTGAATGAACCGCTCGATCCCTTCTCTTGAATCATCAATCGTACGGATTCCAAATCCGGAAATCGTCATCCACAAAGCGTACACGCCGTCATAGTCTTCTTTTTTCATCGTTCGAATCGTAACCTTTTCTTCACTCATAACCTTTTCCACTTTTCTTTCTTTTTTGCCTTTACCATAATAGTATACAAAAGCCGTTTCGTAAAGACCGGATTTGATTTTTTCTGTATTGCATAATTATACATTCCTTTTTCAAATTATGCAACCCTTTTTTACTTTCTGGTGTATGAAATTTCTATTTAGCCTATTAATTCTTATGCGGACGTTTCCGGGATTCGGCGG
>JBJENW010000042.1:0-4154 GCA_051880395.1 Lachnospiraceae bacterium
CCACGATCGCATAAGTCACCACTCCGGTCACGATCACTTTCAAATATACTGTATTTGAAATGACGCATGGAAGCCATCCGGAATATGTCTGCATCATCAGATGCCAGACGAGATTCAATGCTACGCTGACCAGCGGAATCACCAATACAAGTGAAACAATTGTAACGATCGTCGTCGTGTGTATGTATATACTGTTGATTTCCTTTTTTTCATACCCGAGAATTTTTGTGATGGAAATGGACTGTGCATTTTTTTCAATCACAATCTTGGCAAGCAGGTAAATGATCAGCATAAAAACCATGACACCCATAAACCAGAAAGCTGTCATCATATTTCCCATCGACTTTTTCAACTGGCGTGAGGTCTTCGTGTAATCATTCTTCGTAATTTCTGAAGCGATCCATTCTTCATCAATATCTTTTATCTCTTTATCCGAAAAATATCCGCTATAATAATCCTTTTCCTTATCAAAAGTCTCGTTAAATGTTTCCCGACTCATAAATACAGCAAGCGTGGTCGGGTTCTCATAAATTCCATCGATCTTGAACTTATATTTTTTATCTCCAAACTCATTTTTCAGTTGGATCGTATCCCCTTTTTGTAATCCATACTTATCCGAATACGCACTGGAAATCTGCACTTTTCCATCACTCAGATCCTCGTCCACATATCTGCTGTCATCTGCAATCCCATATATCGCTATTTCTTCGCTGAAATCGCTTCCTGTTGTCTTCAGGCTTTCCATACAGTATTTCTCTGCATTCTTGGTTTTTGTTTCTGTCGGTGCTTTTAAGACATACTGATGCTTTGCGATCATATTAGAAACCGTTTGTTCTTCCACATAATCCAACAGTGGTGTGAACATGGTTCCGAAAATCAAAATGATTTCCGCAAACAGGATTCCAACAAAAATCGTAATATAATTTGGAACATTTTGAAACAGTACTCTCAGCTTAAACCGGGTCATAATTTTTATTTTTGTATTCAGTTTAAATGCTTTCTTTCGCTGTCTGCGTTTGAGATCACGTCGTAAAAATTTTAATGGAGAAAGGCTGAGCTTGCGTGTTAAAATAACAAAATTGATCAGCATCATGATCAAAACCGGAATCACTGTCGTTTCTATAAAAGCTGTCGCATTCCATACTGTTTTATAACTGGTAAGACTATAGCTTCCTAAATACAAATCTGCCATTACTTCTTTGAAATAAGTATATCCCAAAATATTTCCCACAAGCGCCGCCAAAAGCAAAACAAGCATCGGTGCCGCCATATAGTGGCGCACCAGTTCTGCTTTTGTGTATCCCGATGCCCGCAAAGTACCGATCACATTTGCCTCCCTGCTGATCGTATTACTGGTTGTGATGGCAAAGACAAAAGCAATGATCACGATCAAAATATACAGAATCGTCAAAAACATCGAGCGGTCATCGCCCATATCATCCCCCGCAAAGTTGATCGCGCTTGACAGATAACGCGGAATATAATTTGTAATCGGTGCTTTCTGTCCGAGTGCTTTTACCAGATCCTCTGACATTTTCTTTGCCTGTTTTCCTTTCGGATCTTTCGGTGGTGTATCGTATTTCCAGCTATAGCTGTAATGCATGTTTTTGTCTGGCAATGCTTCAAATCCCGATTCGGTCATAACAGCCACGCCAAATTTAATAGAATCAAACATCATGTCCGAATTATTGCTAAACAATGCCGAATAATCCGGCAGTGCCACAATTCCGGTTACTTTCAGCGATGTTTGATCCACTTTGATAGAGTCTCCCTGTGCGATCTGATTATTTTTTGCGTAAAGTCTGTCAAGTGCGATCTCATCCTCTTTTTTCGGCATTGTGCCGCTTAACAGGCAAACCTTGTTTACTTCTTTTCGATCTGCAAAAATTCGTAAGGTCGAATCAATCTTCTTTGTTTCCAGTTCTTTGTAAAAATTGTTGTATATCTGAATGTTTTCTTCTTCGATTGTTTTCGTCAATGCATGATCGGCTTTTTCTGCCAGTTCAAAATTGCCATCTTCAACATTATATTTTTCAAAACTCTCATCATAGGCTGTTTTCAAACTATCATCTGCAATCAAAAATCCGGAGACAATGCCGATCATTGCTGTCATAAACAAGAAAATCACCATATATTTTCCCGCTTCATCCCTAATTTCCCGCAGAATTCTTCTATTCAAGCGATTCTTCATTTTTCGACCTCCTACCAGTCTAAATCCGCTGCCGCAACTTTTGTTTCATTCCGATAATTCTTTCGGATCACGCCGTCCCGCAGTTTTACCACGCGGTCTGCCATATTTTTGATCGCATCGTTATGCGTTACCATCACAATGGTATTTCCGTATTTTTGATTGACTTCTTCGATTAATTTTAAAATGTCCTTTGAAGTATTATAATCCAACGCTCCAGTAGGCTCATCACAAAGAAGAATATCCGGATTTTTTACGATCGCACGACCGATCGCACATCGCTGCTGTTGTCCTCCTGAAAGCTGATTCGGAAGTTTATGTCTGTGTTCATAAAGACCAAGAGTTTTTAACAGATCGTCTACATCGAGTGGATTGTCACTTAAATATGCTCCCACTTCTACATTTTCTTTAATATTTAGATTTGGAATCAGATTATACATCTGAAAAATATATCCAAGATGTTTTCTCCGATAGCGTGTCAGAGATTTTTCATTCATCTCCTCTGTTTTTTCTCCATTGATTGAAATGTATCCGCTGTCCGCCTGATCGATTCCTCCGATAATATTCAGCAATGTCGACTTTCCGGAACCGGAGGGACCAAGCAGAACACAGAATTCTCCTTTCTCTATCTCGATATCAATTCCTTTCAGAACTTCTGTCCGATTTTCTCCGTCTCCGTAATGTTTTTTGATGTCATGAATTTGTAAAAACATAAGTTCGTTAACTCCTTCCTATCATTTTTTTCAACCATTTTGGTTTTCAAATATCCCAGCTTTTGTAATACCCCAACGCCAGTGTACCTTTCCCAACCGGCGATATCGTCAAGTCACGTCTGGCACCACTCACCTTATCCTGCACTGCTTTTACATCGCGAAAGTTTTTCGTTAAATGTTCGATTTCAATACTATTATTCATCTTTTCCCTCCTAAAATATTTCCAATACTACACATCCCAACATCCTCTATAGAATCTTTGCTTGTGCGTCCTTCTTGTTCCTATACCAAATCAATATGGCCGCGAAAGCCAATACAACTGTAGTAATCAGACTTGCTTCAATTCCATAACTACTACCATTCCATATATTTTTCCCTATGGATTGCATATGGAAGATGGCCGTAGCCGTTTCCTCATTCCCGCTTAAATTCAAGCCAAGGACACTATATAGAATCGCATTCCAGAATGAGTGCAGACCGCAAGCAGCCCAAATACTCTTGAAGCGAATCGTCAGAAACGAGAAAATCAAAGAAATCAAAACAAGATTTATAATACCGATGATACCGTAAATCATTTCTCCCTCAAACAATGCCGACCCGTGCGGAATGATAAACAGAATCGTATTTACCAGTATTGCGATCCAAACCGGCGTCTTTTCTTTTAGCGAATGTAACACAATGCCCCGGCAGAGAATTTCTTCTGTTGCTCCTTGAATGATAAAGCCCCCAAATGCCAAAAGTATAAAAAGGAAATCTGTATTTTCGAAAAATCCATGAAATTCTATATTTCCTGATAAGAGGATGGCGATGACTGACGTATCAAGCAAACACACACCGATGATCACACCGATAAAGTAATTTCCAAACCGTTTTGTCACTCCCATTTTCGTCAAGCTTTTTTTCTCAATCAACTTCCAGTAGAGGAATGCTACACCTGCTACCACTATATAGCCGTAATAGGTAATCAGCGTTATTGTCTGTGTGTCAAACATTTCACCTGCAAACACATTTTTTCCCAGTGCGAAATGTAAAAGTATGACAACCCCTTCTGCCATAAATAACCCCACTATATAGCAGAACCAAAAAGCAAGGATTTTTTTTACAACAAATTCTGCTATTGGCATTTCCGTTCGGTTATTAAACGGACTAATATTTTTCATAATCTGTCTCATTATATAACTCCTCCTGCTTTGTGTATTTTTGCCTTCATATGCATTCAAACTCTCCATAAGCCTAAAAATTTCAAGTATTTC
>JBJENW010000043.1:0-4149 GCA_051880395.1 Lachnospiraceae bacterium
CCTGCCAGTCGTGCCTGTCTGCACAAATCCTTAACCTGCAAAGTATACTCTTTCCCATCCTTAAGAAAATGTGTGCCACATTGTCTAAACTGAAAAGAAACATTTTTTCTGATACACTGCTCCCTAATATCAAGTACCCAATTATAATCTAATGGCCGTGCATTTTTGTCAGACTCGCCACCAACTACCACCGCTTCGATTCCATCTAAGTATTGTTCCATATCTACAGGTCCAATTAAAGGCTGGGCAGTAATTTGCTTGTGTTTGACCGGAACCTTTTGAAAAACAGACAATCTTCTATCAGCATTCTCTTGGTTTTCAATGGTACAGCAAATAATAACATTATCATACCCGTCTCCCCAATCTGTTGGAATACAGTCCATGAAACGTTCAATCCTTTTCGTCAAAAACAAAAAAGTACAATCACTTCTTTTACGAATAATTTCCCAGCACTCATCCCTCCACTGATCTGCATCCTCTAACAGAAAATCGCTTGCAAAACACAAATAATATAATCCTGCTGCAGCTTTGTATTCACCATTTTTCTTTTTTTGAATCAGTCGATCAAAATTCTTGTTTCGAACTATTTCATTGGTGTCAATTCCACGTTTGGCATCGCCCTTATGGATATAACAGAACTTACACCCTTCGCTGCATCGGTGGCAGCCTCGCCAAGGATCCCATCTTCCCATTTTATTCCCTCATTTCAATCAGTTAACAATAATCTTTTCGTTTCCAACATAGTTACTCCCATTCATCTTTTAGTATTCTCGGTTGAGAACTCCAAATCCATTTCATAGATTCTTTATAAAACCTTATGTGGCCATTTGCATATCCCTACCTCCAAAGCTCTCTCTTCCTTCAAATGAAAATCAGCATATCGGCAATACCAACAGCCTTTTAAGCTCTCGATGGCTTCTTCCCTTGGCGTATATGCCGGGCACAGATTCTCCGGCCACACGTTTCCATTCTTATTTGGCACTTCAAATTGCTCTCTGTCTCGTATCATATCTCCACCTTTCATTTCAAAACATTTTTTGGCAAAGCTTTGCTTTCCATTTTCAAAAGATACCATATTCTAAAAGAAAAAACCGGAACCACACGGATTCCGGCCTGTTTTACACGGCTTTTCTCATAGCAGCATGATTTATACGATCATTCTCACTCGAAATCTTTTTTCTTGTGCAAGATACTGAATCTCGCTGTTCGTTTTGCCCACAAAAGCTAATACACTCCTTGTTCCGATTCCATGATTCTTCTCCTTGGAAAACGGATGACCATCTTCGTCCAAAGATACCGTACCTTCACAAGAATTCTCAATTTCCAAAAGCAGCTGATTTTTGTATTTTGCCGTCAGTTTCAAATATCGCTCTGCTTCCGGAAGTTTCATGCAGGCATATACTGCATTTTCAAGCAGATTACTGATGGTAATAGCCAGTTCCATTTCATCCACCAAAAGACGGACTGGAATATTCGCAGAAACAGTTGTCTGTATGTCTTCCTTTTCCGCCCAGGATATATAGTGGCTGATGACAGCATTCACGGTAGTATTTTCACAATACTTCTGTACCCCTTTTGACTCCATAGAAAGCCGTTCTGTCAGATACTTTTTTGCCTCCTCCGTTCTTCCATCTTCCAGCAGTTCAAAAAGCAGCGCTTCAAAATGTCTTCTGTCATGGCGCATAACCTTGTCTTTTTGCATGACTGCTTCTGCTGACTGAAGACGTTCTTTCATGGATTTTGCTGCCAGTTCCATGATATCCGCATCCGCTTTCAGTCTGCTCTTTTCCTGTGCATGCTCCATTTCACGGTGCATTAATCCTGTATATTTTTCGAGAATAATAAAAATAGCGATATTCACAATGACCAGTAAAACCGCCGTTCGAAGGAACTGTCCAGGATTAAAATTCTGATACAGCCCCATTGCAAGCAGAGCCATATCCCCAACAATCAGCACCAGTGAAACCAAAGGCATTGCCATAAGTACGAGAATCATCTTATCTGACTTTTTTTCTTTCTCTTTGCTCCCGAATCTACAAATCAGAAGTACCAGAATTATTTCCATAAAATTCATGATCAGTGTCGTCTGCGGTGTAATCAGTTCATACTGAACACCAGAACCCATCTCATTATTCAAATATCCGGCGCTGATCAACAAAACACTCTCCATTACTATTCTCCCTAGCGAATAGAATAAATAGTGGTTCAGTTCCCATATGCTCTTCACATGATATATGAGAAACAGCGGAAACAGATATGTTGCTATGCTAGCAATAAGATTCAATAGTGGTATCTCCATCATATTTGCAGCAAACAGCATGATCCAATCAAGCAAATATATCATTGGAACTTTTATCTTACTATCTTTTGCCCAATCTCGTTTCGCACAAAAAGTTCTCTGCATATATCCAAAAAGATAAATCGTCAGAAAATCTCCTGCCCCTAACAATAGATTTGTACCTGATAAATGCATAAACATTTTTCTCCTACTCTGATGTTTCTCCAAATCGATAATTCATATACTTTTCAAGCACCTGTGCATACCGGCTTTTTGCCACCGGAAGAATCTCATGGTTTCTCACCATTATATCTGTTTTGGTGAGCTTATCAATTGCCTTGATACTGACAGCAATAGACTCATGGCATAACACAAAATCTTCTCCGGCATGATTTTGACTTAAATACTCTGCAAATCCAATACGAAGCGTACTGGTAGAAATCGTTTCTTTCGACAGCAGATGATAACTTACCACATGATTCCGATAATCCATATACATAATGTCATCCAAATAAATCGTACTGTACCCACCCTTTACTTTTATCGTAATTGTTTTTTCTTCCTTTCGGTTCAGCCGCTTTACCGCCAGATTTAGTGTTTCAAACAACTTTTCTTTTTGTACAGGTTTTACTATGTAATTCACCGGATTCACATCAAAAGACTCCAGTGCAAAGGATTCTTCCGATGTGACAAAAATAATCTCTGCTTCCGGCTGGTTCCACCTTAATTCCCGTGCCGCCTGTATTCCGTTTACCATGGGCATCACAATGTCAAGAATATAAATATGAGGCCGTAGTTTCTCACACTCGAAGATCAGAGCATCCGGATGATCAAATATTTTTATTTCTGCCTGCAGCATCTTTTCCTGACAAAACTGCTGTACATACTGATATATTCTGTCTCTGTCTTTTTTTCTGTCATCACAGATTGCAATCTTTAGCAAGCTGATTCCTCCTCTGCATACACCTTCGCAAAGTGTTCAAAATGTTTTCTGATTTTATCCAGCACTTCTTCTTCTCTCTCCGGTTGTCTGTCATACATATGAATCAGTAAAGAGCCCGGTGCAACAAATTCTAATGCAAGTGATTCCGGATCGTCCTTTTTTAAGATTCCATTTTCCATCATTCCTGCAAAGATACCCGCATACATTTCCTGCATGTTTTCCAGATGATAGCGCGTTGTAAACGCCGCCATTCGTTCACTGCGAAACTGCTCCATTGCCAGGATTCGTCGCGTTTTGCGAACAAGATCATCATGCATCGTAAACTGAATTTTTTCCATGGCGCTCTCAATTAACGCATCCATGCTTTTGGGCAATTCTTCCATCTTATTCTGTAACCCGATCCCCTCTTCATAACGGGAAACAACCAAATCGATAAGAGAATTAAAGATATCCTCTTTCCCTTTGAAATGTCTATAAAGAGATGGCCCTTTCAGTCCGGCATTCTCTGCTATCAAATCTACACCCACTCCGTCATATCCCTTTTCAGCAAAAAGATCGAGTGCAGCATATAGTATTCTTTCTTTTGTTGGCATATCTTTCATCATCTATCCTCCCAATGCTAACGACCGTTTTCTATATTATAGCTAACGAGCGTTAACATTGTCAAGATATACAAAGCTTACCACCACGGTAAACGCAAGCTTTTAGGGCTGCATACGCACTTACGCTTTATATGAGTGTAAGTGTGCGGACGGGACTTTATTGAAAACCCTAAACGGTATCGGCCCCACCACTTTTTGGGGTGGTTTGGGGAAACAGATCTCAGCCTGGGGGATTTCTATACGGACGTTTCCGGGATTCGGCTGGGTGCGCAAGGCGGGGGCGGCTGCTTCCAGAAAGGCTTTGACAGAAATGTTAGTGAGCTTGG
>JBJENW010000044.1:0-4143 GCA_051880395.1 Lachnospiraceae bacterium
GAACCAGCCATCCCCAGTGCAAATCTCCCCGCCGAATCCCGGAAACGTCCGCATAAGAACTAATAGGCTAAATAGAAATTTATAACTTTTTTTGGTTTTTCATGCTATAATAGAGGTATCTGAGAAAGTTTGAAAATCGAGGAGGATTTCATATGAAATTACTTTACGCAGAAGACGAAAAAAGTATGTCCGAAGCAGTCGTAGACGTTCTAACCTACCATAAATATACGGTTGATGCAGTGTACGACGGGGAAGAAGCTCTCGCATATGCGAAAGCGCAAAACTATGATGGCATTATTTTAGATATCATGATGCCAAAGAAAAATGGGTTGGAAGTCCTGCAGCAGCTACGAAAAGAAGGGGTTCGTACCCCGATTTTGATTTTAAGTGCAAAATCAGAGATTGACGATCGCATTCAAGGACTCAATCTCGGAGCGGATGACTATCTGCCAAAACCATTTGCAATGGGAGAATTACTGGCGCGAATCCGTGCCATGTTGCGCCGACGGGAAGATTTTACACCGGATGTTCTGACTTTCGGCGATATCTCTTTGAATCAGCAGAACTATGAATTAGCCGGCAATGGACAAACGATGACCTTGCCAAATCTGGAATATAAAATGATGGAGCTGTTTATGTTAAATCAAGGCACCTACCTTTCCACCGATGCAATTCTGGAAAAAGTATGGGGCTATAACACCGAGGCCGAAGCAAACACTGTATGGGTTTATATCTCCTACCTTCGAAAAAAACTGACCTCCCTCAGCTCAAAAGTCACCATCAAGGCCAAGAGAAATGTCGGTTATACTTTGTCCGTTTTAGAATAAAATTAGGAGATTTTTTTATGTTCAAAACCCTGCAAAAAAAATTTATCGTCACCACCATGCTCATCGTCAGTATTTTGATTTTCGGCATGGTCAGTGCCTTTAATATCGTAACCTATTACATGGAGCTTCGAGAAAATGAAAAGACATTGAATTTCATTGCATCAGAAGCGGAGAGACCACCAAGAAAAGACGATTCTCCCAAAACCGATTTGCCTGAAAACAATGATTTAAAACAACAACCTCCCAATCAGAACGATTCGCGTGATCCTGGGGTTCCACCTGCTCAGGAAAAGGTTTTGTCGTCTCGGTTTTTCTGGGTTATGTTCACGGAATCAGGCGACATCATAGATGAAGAACTCAGCCAGATCACGACACTCACGCAGACAGAAGCGGAAGAAATCGCACAGAACATTTATTCTGCATGGCAAAAAAACAATACCACCGCCGGTACAACCAAGCACCTGTATTATCGTGTTTTGAACCATAAGCATGGACCGGGCGTGCGCATTCTGTTTTTGGACACCACCCTGCAGTTTTACAGCCGGATGATGATGCTTCTGGTCTCTGTTTTCATTGGATGCATCTGCTGGATTTTTATGCTTTTGCTCGCGATTTTTCTCTCCAAACGCGCGATCCGCCCGATTGCGGAAAATATAAAACGCCAGAAACAATTTGTTACAAATGCCGGACATGAGATCAAAACCCCTTTGGCAATCATTCTGGCAAATACCGAAGCCATGGAGCTGCATCAGGGAGAAAGTAAATGGAGCAAAAATATTCGTGAACAGATCACACGTCTGACCGGTCTGACACAAAATCTTCTATCACTTGCACGGATGGACGAACAAACGGATGTGATTTTAAACGATGTAAATCTCAGCACATTGACCGAAACCGTATTACAACCGTTTTATGAATCGACTGCATTGCGCGGCATTTTAATATTTACAGAAGTAGACCCCGGCATTACTTTACAGGCAAATGAGGAATGCCTTCGCCAGCTTCTTTCCATTTTATTTGACAATGCAGCCAAATATACAAACGAAAACGGGCAGATCGATGTCGAGCTGCAAAAAAATGACGGACAGATCTCTCTTTTTGTAAAAAATACCTGCGAGATTCTGCCCGATGCAGCACCAGAAAAATTATTTGACCGCTTTTACCGCGGGGACCACGCCCGCACGCAAAAAAGCGGTGGATACGGCATCGGTCTTTCTGTCGCAAAAGCGATCGTACAACTGCATCACGGCCAGATCCTTCCGACATACGAAGAAGGGCCCGCCTTTTCCATTCAGATCAAGCTGCCGGAAAAACCACCTTCCAAAAGACGTTCTTCCCTCTGACACAAAACGGGAAAGAAACAATCACCTCTGCTTCTTTCCCGTTCTTTTTTATTATGTAACTTTATTCTTCTTACTGTAAGATGTTTTGCGATTCCTTATCGAGAATGTTTTTCCTGCGTTTGCTCAATCTCATCCGCCTTTTTCTCATCCTCGTTTCCCTGATGATCCAGCCACCAGCACCATACACTGGCTGCGATCACAATGACTGCCATAACTCCAACCATAAGATTCATTGCCATATCCGTTTTCCTCCTATCATAAAAACATTGTTTTTTTGTTTCTATGATAAGTTTCCTTTTTCCCCATCCTTTTTATGAATGTAGCGGATGGTTCGCTCCAGGCTCTGGTGCAGCGGCACACAGACGGTGTTTTTCCACCTCCATCCGATTCCGCACTTTACAAGCCAGACAGCCGCACAAACGTAAAATAGAACGATTGGTGATACACGAACCTGCCTGTGTACATGAAACCCGATATTTAAAATGGTTCCCACATCATACATTCCGATCTGTTCGCCGGTACAGGCGTCCTGCGGATTTTCTGTCCAATGCTGCTGTGTCCATTGTATCGACTGTGACAGATTCTTCTGTGTATCTGCAAAAAAAGAATCGTTTTTTCCATCTAACGTACTGATCCCGGATATGGTAAAAAAGAGACAGATCAGCACCGTCAGCCATCTTTTGCATAAAATCTGTTTTTTCATCAACACAATGTTCACCTCCTAACTCATTGCCTTTACAAATGCCTCGAAAATTTTTTTCTGTTCTTCATCCTTTTGATAGATAAATTCCGGATGCCACTGCACTCCCCAGAGAAATGGATGATCGGGACGGCACACGGCCTCGACGATTCCGTCTTCAGATACTGCCATGACTTTCAGCGCTGCTGCAACGGTTCGAATCGCCTGATGATGATAGCTGTTGACCAGCTTTTCTGTTTTTCCCCACAGTTGAAACAGCGGGCTGTCCTCTTTCACCGTCACGCTGTGAACCGTTCGGTCATACGGCGGTTTCATGTGATGGTCTGTCTCACTCTTATGCTGACTGGGCAGATCCTGATACAGGTTTCCCCCCTCTATGACATTGATCATCTGAATCCCGCGACAGATTCCAAGCAGTGGTTTATTCTGTCGCAATGCAAATTCATACAGCAGAGGTTCTAATGCATCCCGCTCTCGGCTGATTGCTCCGCACTGCGGCAGCTTTTTTTCTCCATACAGAGCCGGATCAATATCATGGCCCCCGGTAAACAGATATCCATCTATCTGTGCATCCAAAATTTCATAATCCAAACGACTTCCCGTAAACGGCAGGATCACCGGAATCGCTCCTGCATCCTGCAGTCCCTGTAAATATCCCGGAAGCATCCAGATACTGTCTTTTTCTTCATCAAACAGTGGTACGACTCCTACCACCGGTTTTCTGCTTTTCACATTGCACCTCTTTCTTCCCCGTTGACATCAACTTCTTCCATTATATCCAAAAAACCGCAAAAAAGAAAGCGATTTAGCGGAAAAAATCACGGTAAACGCAAGCTTTTTTGCCTGCACACGCTTTTACGCTTTATATGAGCGTAAGTGTTGCGGACGGGATTGTATTGGCCACCCGAAATTGTATCGGCCCCACTACTCTTTGGGGGTGGCTTGGGGAAACAGATCTCAGCCTGGGGGATTCCTATGCGGACGTTTCCGGAATTCGGCTGGGTGCGTAAGGCGGGGGCGGCTGCTTCCAGCCGAATTCCGAAAACTGTGTATCGGAGACGGTAGGCTGAGATCTGTTTCTGGGGTGGAAAAGTGTTGCAGACGGAACGTATTCGTGATCTAATAAAATTATTCTGTACGGATCATTTATCTTCCCATACAATATTAAAAAAATATGCCAGATTGATTACGTTCTAGCTTAGTGAAATATATTTTGGCCAGAACATTATTTTGAACTTCCAAAAAAGTATCGGTTTCATCATTCTCTTTCCCC
>JBJENW010000045.1:0-4126 GCA_051880395.1 Lachnospiraceae bacterium
AAATGAGCCAGGCAATGATCGATTGGGAAGAAGAGGCAAGAGCAGATGAGCGAGAGAAAGTGGCAGGTGAGATAACGGAAAAAGTCACAAACGAGGTAACGGAAAAAGTCACAAGTGATGTGACACATGAGGTAATCGAAAATATGTACCGAGAGAATCTTTCTATTGAGCAGATTGCCCGCGTGATGAATAAGAGTGAAGAGGAAGTCAAAGAAATCTTGCAACTATAAGCATATTTTTGCACAGGGAGGAGAATCGGATATGCAAAAAGTGTTTAATGTGACAGCAGATTGTAAACCGGAAAAACATTATATGGTAAAGCTTGATTCGCGACTTGCTGCGATCAAGAAGCTGGTAGACAAAGGCGATTATTTTACGATCAATCGCGCCAGACAGTATGGAAAGACGACGACACTTCGTGCACTCAGTCGGTATCTTCAGGCAGAGTATACAGTGGTTTTAATGGATTTTCAGACGTTTGGAGCAGATGAGTTTTCAGACGAAAATAGTTTTTCGCTGTCGTTTGCGAGGGGGTTTCTTCGAATGTTGAAACGAAACCAATTGTCTGGAACGGATTTGTTTTGTCAGGAAATGGAAAGCTTGCAAGAGGCGGTGAAATTAGAGAAAAATAATTTCAGACTGCAGAGGTTGTTTGAACACCTCAGCGATATCTGTGCATCCTCTGACCGGCCGATTGTTCTGATGATCGACGAGGTGGACAGTGCCACAAACAATCAGGTGTTTTTAGATTTTCTGGCACAGCTTCGCGCCTATTATATCGACCGTGACGTGCAGCCATCGTTTCAGTCTGTGATTCTTGCCGGCGTATATGATGTGAAAAATTTGAAACGAAAGATATGTCCCGAGGATGCGCATAGGAGGAATAGTCCGTGGAATATCGCAACAGACTTTGATCTGGATATGAGTTTTTCGGAGGCAGAGATTTCAGGGATGCTGGAGGAATATGAAAAGGATTATCAAACCGGTATGGACATTTCACTGCTGGCACAGCTTTTGCATGATTACACGAGTGGTTATCCGTTTCTGGTGTCACGGTTATGCAAGCTGATGGATGAGCAGGTGTATGGGAGGGCAGGATTTGAGACCAAGAGCCAGGCATGGACAAAACGCGGATTTTATGAGGCAGTCCGGATGCTTTTGGCGGAAAAGAATACGTTATTCGAATCCCTGAGTGAAAAACTGGAGAGCTTCCCGGAGTTGAATGCGATGCTTCGGTCACTGCTTTTTACAGGAAAAAGTATTGTGTACAATTCCTATGAACCTTCGATCGATGTGGCGACGATGTTTGGATTCGTGAAAAATCAGAACGGGACACTTGTGATGGCAAACCGGATATTTGAAACATGGCTGTATAATCTGTATCTTTCTGCGGCAGACATGCAGAATCAGGAAATCTATGTGGCATCTTTGCAGGATAAAAATCAGTTTATCGTGGACGGTCATTTAAATATGCGCCGGGTTCTGGAAAAGTTTGTGGTTCATTTTCAGGAACTGTACGGAGACTGTACGAAAACCTTTCTCGAAGAAGAGGGAAGAAAATATTTTCTTTTATACCTGCGTCCGATCATCAACGGGATGGGAAATTATTACATCGAATCGAGGACGAGAGGACTGCGCCGTACCGATATCATCGTGGATTATAACGGCGAGCAGTTTGTCATAGAGATGAAGATCTGGCATGGGGAAGAATATCATACCCGAGGCGAAAAACAGCTGGTCGGTTATCTGGAGGATTATCATCAGACGAAGGGTTACATGGTGAGTTTTAATTTTAACAAGAAAAAAGAGATTGGGGTGCACGAAATTAGTGTACTGTATCATTGATGTTCAGCCAAATTCCTTGTCTATTGAAAAGAAAAAGGGAAAAATAGAAATTGTAAGAACAAAAAAAATCCGTTATACTAGAAGTAGTTGTATAGCGGATTTTTTTGCGCAGAGGGGAGGGAAAAAATGAAACATCCAATCGCGATCGGAGTAGAAAAGTATAAAGAGATCATAGATAAAAATGCATATTATATCGATAAAACATGGATGATAAAGGAACTGATAGATCAGGCAAGTATCGTCAACCTGTTTACCCGTCCGAGACGGTTCGGAAAGACTCTGACTCTTAGCATGATCCGTACTTTTTTTGAGGATGAGCGGACGTATGACGGAGAAAAGATTGATAACAGCCGATACTTTAACGGAAAGAAGATTTTGACGGCAGGCGAAACCTATACGTCACAGATGGGGACGTATCCGGTGATACAGCTTTCCCTGAAATCTGCAAAACAGCCGGATTTTCAGATGGCACATGCTTGTTTGATCAAGGAACTTGCGAAGGAATATAAAAGACACCGATATATTTTAAAATCAGAAAACCTGATCGATGCGGATAAGGAGCAGTATAACAGGATCATGAACCGTTCGGCCGCACCAGACGAATATGCGACAGCACTTCAGTTCCTGTCGCAGTGTTTAAAGGAATACAGTGGGAAAAATGCGATCATCCTGATCGACGAGTACGACGTACCATTGGAAAATGCCTACTTCCGAGGATTTTACACGCAGATGATCGACTTTATCCGTTCGCTGTTCGAGTCGGCATTAAAGACGAATGACGCATTGGAGTTTGCCATGGTGACAGGGTGCCTGCGTATCAGTAAGGAATCCATTTTTACCGGCTTGAATAATCTGGAAATAAATTCCATTTTAAGTAACAATTATGCTGAATATTTTGGATTTACAGAGACAGAAGTGGAAACGATGCTGAAAACCTATGATCTGGAGGAAAAACTTTCGGAAGTAAAACAGTGGTATGACGGCTATCGGTTTGGAGATACAGAAGTGTATAATCCATGGAGCATCATCAACTATGTGAAAGCAGCGCTGACAGAGAAAACGGCATTTCCAAAACCGTATTGGTCAAATACCTCATCAAACAGTATTGTGCGGGAACTGATCGAATCGGCAGAACCGGATGTAAAAGAAGAAATCGAGCGGCTCATTGACGGAGGGACGATCGAGAAACCGGTGCATGAAGAAGTCACGTATGGAGATATTCATAAAAATAAGGAAAACTTATGGAATTTTCTGTTTTTCACCGGGTACTTGAAAAAAGAAAAGGAACGGTTTGAAGAGGATACGATCTATATCACGCTGTCCGTTCCGAATATGGAAGTACGATCCATTTATAAAAATACCATACGGGAATGGCTGGATCAACAGATCAAGACAATCGATTTTTCTGCATTTTATCAGGCAATGTTCTCTGGAGACAGCAGTAGTATGCAGAAAATCCTAAAGCAGAACCTGCGCAGAACGATCAGCTACCATGACAAGAAAGAAGCATTCTATCATGGTGTCCTGACGGGATTTCTGATGGGACTTCCAGACTATCTGGTTCAGTCTAACCGGGAATATGGCAATGGCAGACCGGACATCGCACTGATCCCGTATGATGAGGAGGAACCAGTGATCATTTTGGAACTGAAGGTCTGCAATAAATTTACAGAAATGGCAGACGGGTGCAAAGCGGCACTCGCCCAGATCGAGGAAAAAGAGTACGCCGCCCCGTTTTTGGATAAAGGCTATCAGAAACTGCTCAAATATGGGATCTGCTTTTGTGAAAAGACGTGTATGGTGGAAAAAGGAGTGTCATAGGAAGGAGAATCAGATATGCCAAAAGTGTTTAATGTGACAGCAGACTGTAAACCCCAAAAACATTATATGGTAAAGCTCGGTTCGCGACTTACTGCGATCAAGAAGCTGGTGGACGAAGGCGATTACTTTACGATCAATCGCGCCAGACAGTACGGAAAGACGACGACACTCCGTGCACTCAGTCAGTATCTGCAGGTGGAGTATATGGTGGTTTTGATGGATTTTCAGACAATCAGTCATGCAAAGTTTGCTAGCGAGAATCTATTTGCACTCACGTTTGCAAAACTCTTTTTGCGGAGTCTGAAAATCAATCAACAATCAAAAGACAGTGATTTACGGGAAGCGATCGAGCAGTTAGAAATTCCAGTGAAAGAAAAAAGTGAGGATTTTGAGTTACCGGAACTTTTTGAACACCTCAGCGATATCTGTGCATCCTCTGACCGGCCGATTGTTCTGATGA
>JBJENW010000046.1:0-23848 GCA_051880395.1 Lachnospiraceae bacterium
CAAAAAAGTAGTGGGCAGATGAACGTAGTGGTTAGCCCGACAAATAGAAATTTAAATACTGAGAACAATGAGGAATAGGAATATATGGTTATTTTTAGAAAAAAGGTGTTTTACTATTGACAAAACAATACTATATAGCGTATAGTATTATCAACAAAACAATATTATATCATATGATAGATGGTGAAGAACATTTTGGAAAAAGGAGGGATTGCATGGTATTTAATACAGGTGCGGCCCTGCTCGATGCGATTGTACTTGCAGTTGTGTCACAGGAGGAGGACGGCACATATGGATATAAGATCACCCAGGATGTACGAAAGGCGATTGAAGTATCCGAATCTACATTGTATCCGGTACTTCGAAGGCTGCAAAAGGACGAATGTTTAGAAGTCTATGATCGGGAGTGCGGGGGCAGAAACCGTCGGTATTATAAAATCACAGAGCGTGGACGGGCGCAGCTTGCAATGTATAAGGAAGAATGGGAAAACTATTCATCGAACATATCAATGTTATTTTCAGGAGGAGATCTTTGATGAAGCGAGAAGAATTTATGGAGAGACTGGCACAGCTTTTGTCAGACCTCTCGGAAGAAGAAAGGCAGGAAGCGATTGCGTTTTATGCCAGTTATTTTGATGATGCGGGAGAAGATAATGAGGCATCCATCATACAGGAACTGGAATCGCCGGAAAAAGTGGCGGCAACGATAAAAGAGGGATTGGTTGGAAATTATGGGGTGGAAGAGGAGACGATCAAGCATCCGCCAGTGGTTTCTCTGGAAAAAGAATCTGCAAAGAAAGAGCAGGAAAATACATGGAATGCAGAAAACACGTATACGCAGGGGGCAACCTATGGTGCGTATGGAAATGCTCCGGCAGGTGATGGTGGTAGAATCGTGTTGATTGTGATCTTGCTGGCTTTGACAAGTCCAATCTGGTTTAGTGCAGTATGTGGAATTTTTTCTGTTCTGGTAGGTATCGTTATCACAATCGCAGTACTGGTGTTTGCAGGATTTGTAGTAGGAATTGCCTGCATGAGTGTTGGAATCGGGCAGGCAGCAGTGGGAGCGGCAGCAGAGGCGGTTGCACTGTTTGGAATTGGTCTTTTGGGGATTGCGGCAGGTCTCGGATGTTTGGTACTGCTGGTTTTGATCTGTGGTAAATTTTTGCCATGGGCAGTGTGTGCAATCATTAATGGAATACAAAATTTGTTTCATTTGACACGAAAGGAGAAAGTAGCATGAAAAAGTTTGTAAAAGGTTGTCTGATTGCAGCGTTGGTTTGTGGGATACTTGGAATGTGTGGATGCAGTGCAGGGTTTGCAATGGGAGCAGGACAGACAGCGATTCAAGCACTTGCATCCAATGAAAAAATCGAGAGTATTGACAGATTTACGCAACATTTGATCGATCTGACCGAAGCAGCAGCAGATTTAAGTGAAAACACAGATAACATCGAAGATGCAGCAGACCGGCTTGTAGAAAAATATGGAAAAGAATACGAGGACGGAGTAGAACTCAAGTTTGCTGCAAACGAGATCAGCAAACAGACATTTGCAGCAAATGAAATGCAAAGCATAGATGTAAAGGACATTTCGGGCGATATTCAGATTTTGGAAAGTGAGAAAGCAGATACCGCAGTGGTTACTGTGAAAGCACATAATCGAAAAATCAATGTGAATACAGAAAACGGATCATTGATGATTCAAGATAAAGGCAAAAAGAATGTCGGTCAAAAAAGTCGTGTAAAAATTGTATTGGAATTGCCACAGCAGAAGTATCAGACACTGAATTTTGATCTGTCAGCAGGAGATCTGGAGCTTGATATGGATCTGTCAGCAGAAAAGCTAAATTTAACAGCGAATGCAGGAGATATTACGATTGGATCGAAGAATGGTATCGAAGCTGCCATTACATTACATGCACTTGCCGGCGATGTGGAATTTTCCGGAAATTATACAGGTGATATTTCGGGAAAACTGAGTGCGGGAGATTTCGATATGGATGGGACTTTAAAAGGAAATCTGACATTAGATTGTATGGCAGGAGATACGGAACTGGAATTGAAAGGAAATATGAAAACATACAATTATCAGTTGAGAAGCACATGTGGAGATGTTACAATGAATGAGAAAGACTATGAAAAAGGTGTGGGTGGCTGCTATGAAGAAGACAACGGTGCATCCTATCTGATCAAGTTGGATAACAGTGCGGGAGATATTGATCTGGCGGTAAAATAAAAGGAGGAAAAAATTATGGAGAAAAAATTATATCGTTCTGTAAAAAATAAAATGATCTGTGGTGTTTGTGGAGGAATCGGAGAATATTTAAATATTGATCCGACATTGATTCGTATCTTGTGGGCAATTTTTGCATGCTCCGGTGCAGGAATCCTCGTATATTTTCTGGCGGCATTGATCATGCCGGAGGCACCATTTTAGAATTTGGAAAAACAATAGAAGAAAGAAACAGGAGTTGACAATGGTTGACTCCTGTTTTTTTAGAAAAGTTTTCCAAAGAGTCTTCTCAAAAACGGTCAATGAAATATAATAGTAATTAACCGATACGGTTAATACAAGGAGAGGAGAAAAAGTTGTGAATGAAAAGTTTTTTCAATTACCAGAAGAAAAACAGCAGAGAATTTTGAATGCAGGCTTTCGCGTTTTTGCATTAAATAGTTATAAAAATTGTGATGAAACAAGTTAAAGTAAAAACTGATTTTCGAAAAATGGTTGCATTTTGGAAAGTTGTCTACGGAAATGGAGGAAAAAATGAACGCGATCGAGACAAATAAATTAACGAAAAGGTATGGGAAAGCACGAGGAATCACAGAACTGGATCTGGCAGTTAAAGAAGGAGAATTTTTTGGGTTTATCGGGCCAAACGGTGCTGGTAAATCCACAACAATCCGAACACTGTTGGGTTTGATCAAACCGACGTGTGGCGATGCAAAAATACTTGGAAATTCCATTGAAAAACCGATTTCCTACTTAAATGAAATTGGGTATATGCCGTCGGAGGCAATGTTTTATGATTCAATGAAAGTGAAAGATTTGATCAAATTTTCGGCAAAAATGAGAAAGAAAGATTGCAAAGAGGAGGCCAAACGTCTATGCGAACGGTTTCAATTGGATACGAATAAAAAGATTGAAGCATTATCACTGGGAAACCGAAAAAAAGTGGCAATCGTATGTGCGATGCAGCACGATCCACAGTTGTATATTTTTGACGAGCCGACGAGTGGTCTGGATCCTTTGATGCAAAAAGAATTTTTCGAAGTATTGCAAGAAAAAAATAAGAAAGGTGCGACGATTTTTTTCTCTTCTCATGTTCTGTCAGAGGTGCAGCATAACTGCAGCAGGGCAGCTATAGTGAAGGATGGAAAACTAGTGGTGGTGGATTCCATCGAGAATCTTTCGAAGACAAATGCAAAACGTGTGACCCTGCGCGGGGTGCAAGAACTCCCGGAATCATTTCAAGCGCAAAAAGTAGAACGGATCGAGGATAGTCTTACATTTTTATATCATGGAGATGTGAAACGTCTGGTGCAGGAAATCGCGGTATTACCGGTTACAGATGTGACGATCGCGGAACCGGAATTAGAAGAGATTTTCTATCATTATTACGAAGGAAAGTAAAAAACGATGACAGGAGGAAGAAAAAATGGCAGTATTTCAAAAAGAATGGAGACAGGGATATAAAGGATTTCTGATATGGGCGGTTTCGATTGCATGTATGATGGTGATCTGTGTCTGCATGTTCCCACAAATGAAGGGACAGATGAATGAAGTATCGGACATGTTTGCAAATATGGGCAGTTTTACAAAGGCATTTGGAATGGATCAGCTGAATTTCGGGGATTTTCTTGGATTTTACGGGGTAGAATGCGGAAATGTACTCGGAATTGGTGGCGGCTTTTTTGCAGCGTATCTGGGAATTGCGATGCTTTCAAAGGAAGAAAAAGAACATACAGCAGAATTTTTGTTATCACATCCGGTAAGCCGTGCAAATGTGTTTGCGCAAAAATTGCTTGCGTTGATCAGTCAGGTTGTGGCGATGAATGTTTTGATCATAATCTGCAGTTATGCGTCTGTTTGGGCAATTCACGAGGAAATAGATGAAGAAATTTTTTTACTGATGCACCTTGCATATTTGATTTTACAGATCGAAATTGCACTGATCTGTTTTGGGGTTTCTGCTTTTTTACATAGTAGCAGTATTGGCATCGGAATTGGGTTAGCGACGATCTTTTATTTTATGAACATCATTTGTAACATTAGCGAAAAGGTGGAATTTTTAAAATATATCACGCCGTTTGCTTATACAGAGGGCGGAGACATTCTTGCAGATCATAAATTGAATGAATGTCTGGTTGTATTAGGACTTGTTTACGCAGTCATTTTTGTGATAGCAGGATTCCTCAAATATACCAAAAAAGATATGGCGGCATAAAAAAGTGAAATTTCTATTTAGCCTATTAATTCTTATGCGGACGTTTCCGGGATTCGGCGGGGGACGCGCACAGGGGCGGCTGGTTCAAAAGTGGCTAGACAGAAATGAAGTCGAGTTCGGACGGGCAAAATCGCGATGCTTTATTTTTGCAGTCTTCCGTATGTCGGACAGTCTGCACGGATTTGTACGCCAGAGCAAGACTCAAAAGCGGATTCTTTCTCTGGCGTACAAATCCGCACAGCCTATCCGTCTTACGGCAAGACAGCAAAGGCATCGCAATTTTACCCGTCCGAGCTCACTAACATTTCTGTCAAAGCCACTTTTGAACCAGCCGCCCCTGTGCGCGTCCCCCACCGAATCCCGGAAACTGTGTATTGGAACTGAAAGAGGATGAGATTTTTGGGAATTAGTGTAGTGCCTATTTTTTAGACACCTACAGATAAAGGATAATTGAAAATGGTTATTATGTCGATATATAAATATACAATAAATCTGTAATCTTTAAAATATATCAAAGAATGTTTTGTTGACAGATGGGAGTGAGTTACTATGCCATTGACACATGTATGTATATGGAGAAATCATAATTGGGAGAGAATCACAGCTAAGAAAGCATCAAAATTATATGAAAGAGGCGTTTCTTCACATAAAGGATTATTTATGTGCGAATTATGCAATCAGTATGTTGCTCTTTCGAGCGGTCAAAACAGATATTTTCTTCATAGTCGAGGTGAGCAAGATAAACGTTGTAAAGATAGAAGTGTTGGAGCAAATTATAGTGACTTGTTTTCTGCCAAAGTGCATAATTTACCTTTGAAGATTAAAATTTTAAATGACCATGAATTTGAGTTTTTTTTGGGTTTTTTTGCGATTCCAAAACAATTACGAGAGGAGAAGCTTGAACAAAAAATTTTAATTGATTTGGGAACAGCGGATAAATTTGAATATCTACTTTCAAGATTACAGGAACAGACCATTACGTATCTGAGTGTTGGAAATGAACCAGCAAAAGAATACAAGATAGCATTAGAACAAAAATCGAGCGATATATCAGTATTCTGGCCGGAAAAGACAGAAGGAATATGGAAAGAAGGCAGTCTGTTTACTGCAAATTTAGGAGAAAAAACTGGAAAAAAATTGGAATATGATTCGGATGTCAAAACGGAGACAATATACTATCTTATTACGAAGAAGGAATATAGGGAAAAATATTATCGAACACTTGAAATAGAAGAAATCTGTTCGAAGCATATCGGATGGACAAAATGGCGAGTTTATACGGTTAAAGCAACAGAATATTCAGAGGAAGCCGCAAGATTTTTTTTTGAATTGCATTATCGTTTGACTGATTGTCCGGTAACTGCATATCCAATTTGGCCGCTCCATATAGAAACCCCGTATGTAGTGTATCATCAAGCAAAAGAAATTTATATGTATTTTCAAGGGAATGCAGAAATAAAAATAGTTTCGATAGAAAGTGTCAAGAAAAGATATCCCTATGAGAAACCAAAGCTGTTGCTTATTTCAAGTGTAGATGGGCAGCAGTTGTTGTATATTGGACGAATAAGTGTTTTGAAGTATATTTTTTTTTGGAAAATGAATTTAGAGTTTCCAACCAAAGAACCAGAGATCAGTATTGTAGATGATAAAGATAATGCAGTAAATGATGGAGAACATAATTCTTTACCATATAAGAATACAATTATAATCAGTCCGGCAGTAGATGGCTGCATCGATGTATTTGAAAGGGATAGCATAGTTGGTAAGTATACGTTAAATGCAGGAAAAGAGTTTGTTTTAGACGATATTCAATTTGGACAAAGGATTGTTATTTATCAAGGTTGTGATATTGTATGGGAAAGCACTTTTGTGAAAAAAGACAAGGAAAGAAAACTGGAAGAAAAAGAGTTTATAAAGAATTTAAAGCAGTGCTCTGGAAGAAAAGTATCGGTAGATCATTCGTTGGGAAGTATCATTGAAAATTATTCGGATTATTCGGAGTTAAAAAAATGGGTTTATCAGGTAATACGAGAAGGAAAGATATCGGAAAAAGCGCTAAAAATGTTGAAGACTAGAAAAATATAGGAATGAGGGAAGAAAAAATGAAAGATATCATACATATAGAAAAAAAATCCCTGTGCATGTCACACTGTGATTATGCAAGGAAAAAAACACTGATTAGATTAGGGGATATAGAAAATGGAATGATTCAACTGTTTGTTTTTCAAAAAGATCAGATGGGATATTTTGAAAAACGTAATAAGTTTTTGTGTAAAACAGGACCATTTCAGGAAGGAAAAGTGGGAGTTTGGAGTTGGTCAGCAGACCCACGTTTAGATGATAGTAATAGAGACTATATTAGCAAATTAGTTTTATCAAGTGAGAAACCAATAGAAATATGCGAGCTACCAGATATTCGAACAGAAAGTCAATTAAAAAATGTAATACAAGATGGAATATCGTTTGAGCCATGTTGCGATAGAATGATAATATCTTTTTCAGACGGAACAGGGAAACATATAGGTGCCTATTTTACATTAAATGATTTGAAAGTTACGGATCATAAAATAAAAATTTCGGAGAAAATAAATTACTTGTCATTATATGTGTTTTCAGAAGAAGATATACTCCAGACACAATATCCACAACCGCCTAAATTTTTTATGAAAAAGTTAGATATCGGAGAACCGATACGAAAAATACCATTAAAATCTCCAATGGAAATAGTAAAAAGGGAAATTTTGCAGCGAGCAAGACGGAAAGGAATGAAAGAGAGAGGATTTAGTCAAAATGAAAGGAAAAAATTTTTCGATTTCATTGAAAATATAACAGACGAAACATTGTATAGTGATGTTGCGGCAGGTTGTGTATGTAGTATTCAACAAGCAAAAATCTATGTTTTAGAGTTTATAGGTTTATCAAACAAATATATTGAAAGTACAGACCTCGATATGCAGGTATTATCGCAGATTGTAAAAAATGACGATGCTTTACGGTCGGATTGTCAAAAATTAGTAGAAGCAGAGTGGAAAAAAGAAAATAAAATACTGATTGATACAAAAAGAAAAGAATTAGAAGGAATTCAACAGGAAATAGAAAATCAAAAAAATGAAAAAAAGAAATTAGATGTTTCCATCAAAAATGCAGGAACAAAGATGAAAAATCTGGATAAGTCTATAGAAGAAAAGCAGGCATTGAGCAATACGATTGAAAAAAAGGTGCAAGAGAAAATAGAAAATGCTCGCGCAGATGTTGCGGAATTTATTAGTAGTATGACATTTTATAATCAACCGATAGTAATGAATTCTGGAAGTAAAAAGCAGTCTTTAAGCGTCTTTCAAGAAGGAAAGGAGCAATATGATGAAGAAATTGCCAGCTGGGATTTGGCAATAGAAAGTATTGGTGAAGAACTTGAAGAAGCAGGAATAGAAAAACACAGTTACTCTTTTGGAGCGTTTTTATATGCATCATATAGAAATCAGGCAGCAGTGCTTTTAGCTGGACCAAATGGAGAAAGTATAGCACATGCGTTTTCTATAGGCGCATTTGGAAAATATGCAGGCATTTTAGATTGTAATCATTCATTTGATCAAAATTCAATTGAGGAAATGTTGAATAGTTTAAATGAGGTTATAATTATAAAAAATCCGTTTTCAGCGGACTGGATCAATAGTATAATGGGACTTTTAATTCCACCAAAGAAATTTTATATTTTATTATGTCCATTCATGGATGAACTTCAGATTGAATCAAGGGGTTTGGTGAATTATGTAATGCCGGTCTTTACGGAAATGCTGATAGAAGAAGTTCCTACAGAAAATTTTGTTGGGAAGAAAAGGGCTGAAAATTATGAAGAATATAAGATAACAAGTAGAAAAACTGTACAGAGGGGAATTACGAATCGTTTATGTAGAAATAGTTTTTCAAAGAATCGGTTACAACAAATTTTAGCAGATATGCATACGATGTATGATAAAACGGGATCATTTGAAGATTATGTGTATGTATTACTTCCCTATGCATATTTAACGAATCAAGTGAATGTATTAGGTGAAGAAATTGAAGCAGATAGGCAGTTGCATAACGAGGAGAAACAAGACCTTAAGACATATTTGGGGATGAACGAATGAATGAATTTGATAATTTGATAGAAAAAATAGCAAGAGAATGGAAGATAAAAAAATCACAAGATGAAGACAATAATTTTTGGCGTGCCCGGATAATTTACAGTTTAATGGGGCAGACGGGCTTGTCTTCTCTAAGGGATGTTTTAGAAGAAGATGGATCTATTTCGATTACGCATTTTAAATGTCGAATGAAAAAAATCTATGATGCATTTTTTGATTTTTTTCCTGATCTTGTAGAGATAATAACAGATAGTGTGGAAGATTTGGAAGAAGAAATATATCGTTTGTATTTGAAAAATGGGTATTTGTATCATACACCAAATAGACTCTTGCCTTGCTCAGAGAAAAGAGCAGAGTGTTTCCATATTTCATTTGTTAGAGGTGCGCAATGGAATGAAAATATTTCTATTAGTGGGTTGGGAACATACATAAAAAACGAATCAGACATATATGAAACAAGAGAATTATGTTCGATGTTCCATATTGATAGCCAAAGTTTGAAAGAATTTTGGAGTGCTCTTTTAAAGCGTGTTCAATGGCATACTTTACAAAATGAAAGTCAGGCAGAATATTTAAGAGTAAAACCACCGTTTTCAAGAGGGTATTGGAAAAACGCACCAGATAAAAAACACGATATTTCAGTGTTAAGAATGGGTGATAAAAGAAATCGAAGATACTATTTATATCGCTATGCAGATAATGAAGTGTCTGTAAGTGTTTTGCCAGAATGGATGGTTGAAGGGAAGAAGTATAGGAAAGTATCAAACGCATTGCTGGCATCTAGAAATGTGTTACCGAAGATTAAGGTAGAAGAAAGAGACGTATATGTGATAATAGATTTTCAATATCTTCCGGCGGAGGATATTCATGATTTTATACGGTTATATAGTTGGCCGATGGAATTTTGCGATATATCAAATGATTTTAGAAAAAGAATTGTAAGCAAAGAAATTTGGAAACCAATGAAAAGCATGTTAGAAGAACTTGGGTACGAAGTGGAGGAATAAGCATGTCGAATGGAGCTGGATCAGTTCACAAAAAGTTACGAAGCGAATTAGAAAATTATATAAAAACACAGTATTTTGGAAAAACGCCATTGCTTTTAGATGCATTAGAGGGGAGATTAGATGAGGAAGGACTTTTGTATCAAAAGCCGTACATTGAATCATCGCCAGCATATAAAAGCGAGTTGAATGGATTGCTGAAAGCTGATATTCCAGAATGGCTGAAACAGTTTTTTTATAAATTATCAGATGCAGGATTGGGGGTGTATCCGTCTCCATTTGTACATCAGGTTCAGGCATTAGAGATAGCAGTAAAGGGGAGAGAATTATTTGTGGCTACAGGAACAGGATCTGGAAAAACAGAATGTTTTATGTGGCCGCTTATGGCAAAATTGGTGACAGAGGCAAGAGAGCAACGTAATACATGGAATTTAAGAGGTGTGCGAACCATAATTATGTATCCGATGAATGCGTTGGTATCGGATCAAATTAGTCGACTGAGAAGATTGATCGGAGATCCGGAAGAAAAGTTTGAGAAGATTTTTAGAGAAACGTGTGGATATGAGACACGCAGACCACAATTTGGTATGTATACGGGACGTACACCATATCCGGGAGAACAGCCGGTAAAAAAGGATGACCATGAACTAGAAAGAACTTTGTCGGATATGTTTTATGGACAAGATGAACAGAAAAATGAGTATTTAAAGAAATTGCAGGAAGAAGGAAAAATACCTGCGAAAAAAGACATGAAAACTTTTTTGGAAGCACTTCATGAGAGCAAACATATTCCGGATGAAGAAGATGCGGAATTGCTTACACGTTTTGAGATGCAACATGTTTGCCCGGATATTTTAATTACGAATTACTCTATGTTGGAATATATGCTCTTTCGTCCACGAGAAGAAAAAATTTGGTCGGATACAGAAAAATGGCTGCACGAACGAAAAGAAAATAAATTGTTATTTGTTATTGATGAGGCACATATGTACAAAGGTTCTTCAGGTGGAGAAGTTGCGCTTTTAATTAGACGATTGTTTCATAAACTTCATATTGACAGAAGTAAAGTGCAGTTTATTTTAACAACAGCAAGTATGCCGGATAGAGAGGAAAGCGATAGAAGAAAAGTTTTATCGTTTGCAAGAAAACTGACTGCAGCTGACGAGAATGCAGATTTTTGTTATCTTACAGGAGAGAGGGAGGATATAACGGGAAAGGCAAAATATGATATTCCGTTTGAGAAATTCCTAAACTGCTCCACAGGGGATATAGAAAAAGGTGGGGAAAAGCAAATAAATGAATTGAATGCGTTTTGGGATGGAATAGAAGGGGCGCCGTTAGAGCCATTTGAAACCATAAAAGATGCAGAATTTTGGATGTATGAGAACCTAATTTATTTTCGACCGTTTTATGAATTGATGCAGCAGTGTCGTGGTAAAGCAGTATCACTTTTAGAATTATCAAAAAGCATTTTTCCGGAGGAAAGTGATGAGGATGCAATATATGCGGTTGGCGTGTTACTCGCAATTGCTCCACTTGCAAGAAACAATAAAGGAGCAATTTTGTTTCCAGCAAGAATGCACATGCTTTTTCGAGGAATAAATGGCGTTTATGCATGTACAAATGAAAATTGCAAATGTTCACATACAGATGGTGAGTTAACAATCGGAGAGATTTATTTGTCAGATGGTCATCTTACATGCCCAAAGTGTGGAAGTGCGGTATATGAGTTATATAACGATAGACGGTGTGGAGCAATTTTTTTTAAAGGGTATGTGTTAGAAGATGAAATTGAAAATAGCAAACATGCCTTTTTTTGGAGATATTCCGGACAAATATTGGATCAAAATATGAAAGAGGTTCACTTATATATACCACCTGCTGGTTATGAAGCAAAAAATCAAAAAGTAAAGAATCCAATAAAACCTTGCTATTTAGATACACAAAGTGGATTTATCAATTTTAAGGATGATTCGCAGGCGGGAAAACCAGGAATACGCAAATTGTTTTACTGTAATTATTCTGTAAAAGGCAGACCATCTGTTATTACGTTTCCGACGTGTCCACATTGTAGACACAGGTTATCTCAGATGCAATTGACTTCTTTTAGCACGAAAGGAAATCTGGCCTTTTATAGTTTGATACAGGCACAATTTCAGGTGCAACCGGCTGTTCAAGGAAAGGATAAAGAAAAATTTCCAAATGAGGGAAGAAAGGTTCTTTTGTTTTCTGATAGCCGTCAGCGAGCTGCAAAATTAGCGTTAGATATGTCGGAAGCGTCGGATACAGAGGCCGTCAGACAGTTGTTTGTCTTGGCAATTGATGAGATGGAACATTCTGTTATAGAACGCTCTATGGATGATTTATACGACTATTTTTGTTTAATGGCGGGAGAACAAAATATTCAATTATTAAGTGGAGAGGACCAGAAAAAGTTTCTGGATGATTGCACAAAAGTCGTAGAGAATTATAGGAGACGTAAAAAACGTAATAAAGAATATTCTCCAGATATGACATTTGATAATGCGCCTTTTAAGGTAAAAGGATATTTATTGCGATTATTTTGTGGAGGATATAATACTTTGTATGATTCTGCAACATGTTGGATTGAACCTACAGAAAAAAAACTTGATGATGCGTTATATAATTTGGAAGAACAAGGAATTGAAGTTACCGAGCAGGACTTTCTAGAGTTATTTAATGCTTGGATGATTCAAATATGTGATTCTAATACAGCGTTAGGACATACGATATCCGATGATGTTCGGTATGATGTGCGGAAAAAATGGAATGATTACGGGCTGGAAAAGGATTGGAATTTTTCAAAGAATATTCAAGAGATTATGGGATGGACAAAGGAAAGTAAGACTTGTAGTATATGGAGACATGTGTTAGCGAAAGAGTTTTTAGATGAAGGACAGGTAAATAAAGGTAAGTGGTATGTTGATTTGTCACGTATAAAACCGTGTTTAGATCAGAAACATGAATGGTATAGGTGTAAAAAGTGCTCAGAAATAACGCCGTTTATGTTAAAAGAAAAATGTCCTTGTTGTGGATCAGAACAAATTGAAGAAATGAATGAAAAAGACTATGATTCATTGGAGTTTTGGAGAAAACCAATACAAAGTGCATTGGATGGAAAGAAGATTCACGGAATTGATACAGAAGAACATACAGCACAATTGTCGTACAAAGATCAGCGGGATGATCTTTGGTCTAAAACAGAACATTATGAGTTACGTTTTCAAGATTTGGTACAAGAAGGAGAAACGCCGGTTGATATTTTAAGCAGTACAACAACGATGGAAGTCGGTATAGACATTGGGTCTTTGGTTGCGGTAGGGTTACGGAATATTCCGCCAATGCGTGAAAATTACCAGCAGAGAGCCGGACGAGCAGGAAGAAGGGGCGCAAGTCTTTCCACAATTGTAACTTTTTGCGGTGATGGTCCACATGATACACTATATTTTCATAATCCGGTACCGATGTTTCGAGGAGAACCGAGAGTACCTTGGATTGATATAGAGAGTGAAAAATTAATTCAGAGACATTTGAATATGATTGTTTTACAAGAATTTTTAGCCAAGAAGCATACAAGTTTGGATTCAATAGAGGCAATTACATTTCTTGATAAATTGTTAAACGAATGTAAGGAATATATACAACTCTTTGAAGTAAAGGATAAAAAAATATTAATTCCAGAGAGGGTGGAGCTTAATTATACTGGCTTTAAAAGAGAGTTAATACAAAAGTTGAATGAACTCAAAGCAAAACGAGATGCGCATCCAGAACTTTATGTGTCAGAAGATAGCATAGCGTTTCGAAAAGTAAAAAGTTTGTTAGATGCACTATATGATGAGGGAATTATTCCCACATATTCGTTTCCGAAAAATGTTGTGAGTACATATATGTGTGATAACAAAGGAAAAATACAGTACGAAGTACAACGCGGCCTGGATGTTGCAATAGGTGAATATGCACCGGGGCGATCAATTGTTGTAGACAAACAGTTGTATCAGATCGGAGGATTGTATTATCCCGGAAGTGAGAGAAAAAAAGGACATTTTTTGACACCGGCGAGATCATTTGTTGAGGATAAGAATTACATGAAAGACATTTTAAAGTGTAAAGAATGCGGCTGGTTTGGGCTGGCATCGGATGAAGCGCGTGTATGTCCATTTTGCGGAAATGATCAATTGGTTGCAACAAGGCAAATGTTAAAACCATGGGGATTTGCTCCACGCAATGGAGAAGCAAGTGTAAGTGCACAAGTGGATGAGAAATATTCAGTAGTGCAACAGCCTTTGTATTCTACACTTCCTGAATCAGAAGAGATGAACCAGATTTTAGGTTGTGAAAATATCCGAATGGCATCAAGAACAAATCAGAGAATTATTATGCTTAATACAGGGGAAGCGAATAAAGGATTTATGGTATGTGAAGATTGCGGAGCTGCGATGCCGGGAGATGATGAAAGTGTGCTGAAGGATATGTCAAGACCATATAAAATAAATGTAAAAGCTTGTCGTCATGCAAATGTAAAGAATGTAGATTTAGGTTATGATTTTGTGACAGATATGCTTGTTTTAGAGTTTGCCATTGACAGAAAAGAAATTACATCGGAAAGAAAGAATAATCCATGGTTGATGCGTGCAGCACAATCTTTGGCAGAGGCATTACGCCTTGCGGCAAGTAAAAAACTCGATGTGGAGTTTACAGAATTAGTGACAGGGTATCGGTTTAGAAACAATGAAAAAGGTGCTTTTATAGACATTTACATTTATGACAGCCTTTCGAGTGGTGCGGGTTATGCTGTTAGCGTGGCAGAAATAATAAATGTGCTACTGGAAGATATGAAAAATATGTTGTCACAATGTAACTGCGAAAGCGCGTGCTATAAATGTCTGAAACATTATAGAAATCAGTATGTTCATGGAATCTTAGACCGTCATGCGGCATTAGAATTGTTAAACTGGGGAATTGCAGGTAAAAAAGCAGAAGAAATTTCAGTTGAAAGACAAAAGAAATTGGTGAATTCATTACTAGGAATTTTGGAAAGGATGGGGTATACAATAGACTTTAAAGAAGATGGATTAGAAATTGAGAAAGATGAAAGGAGAAAAAAATTAGTGGTTTATCCGGCTATGTGGGTGGAACCAGAAAAAAGGGAAACAATTTATGTGAGTGATGCATATTTAAAATATGCGAGACCTTATGCAGTTCGTAAAATTTGTGATGAATTTTGAATATATTACGTTTTCTCAAGAAATATATTTTAATTTTTTGCAACTGAGTATTGGAAACGAGAGGTTGAAATCTGTTTCGTTTGCACCAGAAAGTTGTGGCCATAGAAAATTCATCGTCTTTCGGTTCTGATACACAGTTTCCGGGATTTGGACAGACGCAGGTCACGGGGCGGCAGCTTTCAGAGGGACCTTGACAGAAATGCTAGTAAGTTCCGACGGGCCAATCTGCGATGCCTTTGCTGTTTTGCCGATTGGCGGACTGGCTGTGCAAAGGTGTACGCCAGAGAAAGAATCCGACTTTGAGTCTTGCTCTGGCGTACATCTTTGTGCAGACTGTACGACCTTCGGAAAACAGCAAAAATAAAGCATCGCAGATTGGCCCGTCGCGAACTTGACTGCATTTCTGTCTGGCCCCTCTGAAAGCTGCCGCCCCGTGACCTGCGTCTGTCCAAATCCCGGAAACGTCCGCCTTAGAACGATAAATAGAAATTTAAAAAATGAGAAATCGAAAAAAGGGGTAGCATTTTTGAGTAGAATACGGTATGATAAGAGTTATGAACGCTTGAAGGAGGAATCAGTATGGAGATACGGACAGTTCGGAAAGAAAATATGAATGGTGGAAAAGGCCATGTCGATATAAAATATCTGCTTTCGGAGGAAGAATTAAACGGAAAATGCGGGATGTACGCGGAGGTTACAATCGCACCAGGAAGTTCTCTCGGATATCATGAGCATCACGGAAACAGCGAGACGTATTATATTCTTCGTGGGGAGGGAGAGTATGATGACAACGGCGAAAAACGAAAAGTATCAGCAGGAGATGTAACTTTTACACCGGATGGAAAAGGTCACGGATTGGAAAATACGGGGGATACAGACTTGGTATTTATGGCGTTGATCATTCTCGCATAAAAGGAGAAGGGACTGTGAATCAGAGGATTTGATTTACGGTCCTTTTTTTGGCGTTTCTATTGAAAGATGTTCTCTCGGAATCTCCCTTGCGCCCGCTTTTGCGGCTGATTTTCCGCCAGATGCACACAAATTTAATCAACGTACGCTCCACGTACGCCTCATAAATTTGTGCACATCTGACAAAAAATCATCTCACAAAATCAGGCACAAAGAGACTCCGAGAGAACATAAAGAGAAAAAGGAGGAACAATGCAGGAGAATCAGGCGTATATCTGGCAGGAGACGAGAGAGGGAGGCATCCGTCTTTTGCGGGTATTTGGAAATGATCCGGTGGTAAGGATTCCGGATCAGATTAATGGAAAAACGGTCACAGAAATAGGAGAATACTGTTTTTCCAGAGAAGCACGTTGGAAAAAGAAAGAATATGATTGCAGTAGTGGAAAAATAGAAGAAGATCTGGAGCTGGCAGGAAAAGAAATCGAGCAGATTCTTTTGCCGGAGACGGTGGAAAAAATCGGTCATTGTGCCTTTTATAATTGTACAGAATTAAAGCAGATCACAATGGGAAAACAGACAGCAGAATTTGATAGTGATGCATTTTTAAACTGTAAAAATCTACATCGGGTGTGTCTGCGCAGCAGCGTGAAGGAAAAAAGCGGAATACGACAGATGTTAGCACAACTGACGTGGGATGTGTTGGTTCAATTTATGCCAGATCAGTTGGAGGCGGTTTTGTTTTATCCGGAATATCGTGAATATTATGATGAGATCGGTCCGGCGCATATTTTTTGTATGAATATTGAGGGCGAAGGATTTCGACTACGGAAAGCTTTTCAGGATGAGAGGGTAGAGCTTTCTCTATATGATGCGGCATTTGAAAAGGCGAGTGCAGAAGAAAGCGCACAGGCATTGCAGACGATTGCGTTAAATCGGCTTCGCTATCCGGTGGAATTGTCAGAACAGGTGCGCATACAGTATGAAACATATCTACAAAAACAGCAAAAATCGTTGTTTTTACATCTTCTAAAAGAGCAGGATCTGGATGCGATCCGGTTTCTGGTGAAAGAAAGCTGGTGTGACGAAAAAATCGTCACAGAACTGATTACGGAGGCAGCGGCGCAGGGATGGACAGAAGGTGCAGCACAACTGCTTCAGCTCAGACAGGAACAGCCGAAAAAGAATCGATACAGTTTTGATTTTTGATGGAGGATAGGATGCATATTCAGACGCAGGAAGAATGGGAAGAAGAAAAAGCGAAAAAGATTTTAAATCTGACGAGGGATGAGATTTATGTAGAATTACGTTTTTTGGATGTTGCGTTATCCGCACTTTTGCCGCAGGCAGATACACGGGTGCAGACATTTGCGACGGATGGAGAGGTTCTTTATTTCTCTGCATTAAAAGCGATTGAGTGTTTTCAAAAGAATCCGCAGTTTTTGACAAGACTGTATCTGCACACTCTTTTACACTGTATTTTCTCTCATCTGTGGATACGACAGAGCAGGGATAAAAATCTCTGGTCGATCGCCTGTGATATTGCGGTGGAATACACGATCGATCATTTGCAAAAACAGTGTACGAAACGAGCGCTGACTTTGCGTCGCAGACAGATTTATACGGAATTGGAAAAAGAAGAAAACGGAATATCAGCAGCACAGATCTATCATCTTCTGAGACAGAAAACACAGGAAGAATATGTGGCATTGCAGATGGAATTTTATACGGATGATCACAGATTCTGGCCGCAGGAGAAAAAACTGAGTGCCAGACAGCAGCAGACGGCACAGAACTGGCAGAAAATCGCAAGGCAGAGCAGCCTTTCTCAGAAACGACGGGGAAAAGAGTCGAAAAAGGGGGAGGCACTGTTGCAGACGCAGATGAAAGTGGAGAAAAGCCGACGCAGTTATACAGAATTTTTGCGAAAATTTGCACAGTTACACGAAGAGATGCATTGTGATTTGGATGAATTTGATTTAAACTATTATATGTTTGGATTAGAACATTATGGAAATATGCCGCTCATCGAGCCGTTAGAAACGCAGGAGACAATGAAAATTCAGGAATTTGTGATCGTTGTGGACACCAGTTATTCCACGAATGGGAAGCTGGTAGAAAATTTTTTGCGGGAGACGACGACAATCTTATTACAGAAACAATCGTTTTTTACTACGGCCCGGATTCATATTTTGCAGTGCGATGACAAGGTGCGAATGGATACGGTGGTGACGTGTGATCAGGATGTGGAGCGTCTGCTGCATGATTTTACAGTTACGGGCGGAGGTTCTACAGATTTTCGACCGGCATTTATCTATGTGAACGATCTGATTGAAAAAGGCGAGATAAAAAATCTACGAGGACTATTATATTTTACAGACGGCAAAGGCATCTACCCAAAGGTGCGACCGAATTATCAGGTGGCATTTTTATTTTTGGATGCCTATGAGAAGATGGCCGTTCCGCCGTGGGCGATGCAACAGCAGATTCTCTTGGAGGAGCTGATGGAAACGAATCGGTGAGAATTGTAAAGAGGCATGCAGACCATGTGATGGAGAAACGTGAGTTATCATAGAGAAAGAAAGGATTACAGCTATGAATATAAAACAGGCAAAGGAAGAAATACGTCACACAGTGCAGGCATATCTGATGAAAAACGCGGATGGCACATACCGGATTCCGGCAATTCGGCAGCGCCCACTGCTTTTGATCGGACCGCCTGGGATTGGAAAAACGCAGATTATGGAACAGGTGGCAAGAGAGTGCAGAATCGGTCTGGTTTCTTATACTATTACGCATCATACGCGTCAGAGTGCAGTTGGGCTTCCGTTTATCCGGGAAGAAAATTTTGACAAAGAAACGTATTCGGTAACGGAGTATACGATGAGTGAAATCATTGCAAGTGTTTATCAGAAAATGCGAAAAACAGGATTGCGGGAGGGAATTCTGTTTATCGATGAGATCAACTGCGTATCAGAGACACTGGCACCCACGATGCTGCAGTTTTTGCAGGAAAAGAAATTCGGAAATCAGAAAATCCCGGAGGGATGGATCATTGTGGCAGCAGGAAATCCGCCGGAGTACAATAAATCGGTGCGTGAATTTGATATGGTGACGCTTGACCGTGTTCGGTGTATGCCGATCGAAGCAGATTTGTCGGTATGGAAACCATATGCGCGCAGGCAGCATGTGAATCCTGCGATTTTGAGTTATTTAGAGATACGTCCGCAGAATTTTTATCGGGTAGAGTCTACGATAGATGGTCTGTCATTTGTCACTGCCCGAGGCTGGGAGGACTTGAGCAATCTGATGGAAGTGTATCGGGAATTGGAAATTCCAGTGACAAAAGAGGTGATCTATGAATTCCTGCGGCACGAGGATGTGGCAGAAGATGTGGCGGCTTATCTGGATTTGTACCAGAAATATCAGGACGATTATGGGATTTCTGAGATCCTAGCCGGGCGCCAGAAGCCGGAGGTGTTTGCAAGAATCTATCAGGCGGCATTTGATGAACGACTGACAGTTGTAAATCTGCTTTTGGATGCATTGTTTGTACAGTTTGAGCAGGCACAACAAGAGAGAAAAAAGACGGATGACTGGTATGAATTTTTAAAAAAATATCTGGCTATAATTCAGCAAAAAGCATTTCCGGTGGAAGGATATCTGGCACTTTTACTGGAAGAACAGGAAGCAGTGAAGCAGGCGGAAAAACAGGGAATCTACAATTCGAAAGAGCTGGCATCCAAGAAAGAGTTATTGGAAAGTCTTCAGGAGTGTGTACCGGAGATTGGAAGAACGCCGCAAAATGCGTTTGAGCAGGCAAAGGTTGGATTTGGACGTCAGCAGGAGAAAGCGGAATTTTTTGAAAATCGTGCTTTATTTGCATTGGAAGCAGCTTTTGACTTTTGTGAGAAGGCATTTGAAGAAGGCGAAGAAATGGTTGTATTTGTAACGGAACTTACAATGAATGAAGTGGCCGCACGTTTTTTAGCGGAGCATCCATGCGTGCGTTATCTGAAATACAGTCAGAAATTATTAGTTGGCAGCAGAAGGGCAGAAATTTTATCTGAGCTGCAACGCTAGAAAGGGAAAAGGAATGATAGAAAATGGTCAGATTACGGTAGAAGAGATGCTGGAAATGGAAAAAGACAGTTACCAGTTGATTGATGTCCGTGAAGAGCAGGCGTTTCAATATGGCAAGATTCCGGGAGCAGTACATGTGCCAGCGGAGGAATTGGAGAAAACGGAGTTTTCAAAGAAAGAAAAGCTGATCTTTTACTGCATGAAAGGGATTGCGAGCGTGGATGCGGCAGAAAAAATGCGAGCACGCGGTTATGAGGCCTATAGTCTGGAGGGTGGCTATCATCATTGGCTGCAGGTTCATTTTACATTGGAAGAAAAGCAGAAACAGACGAGATGTGCAGATATAGAGCAGAGCATTCGGAAAAAATTCCATAAAGAACTGTTTAGTAAATTCGCAAAAGCCATTAACACCTATGATCTGGTGCAGGAGGGGGATAAGATTGCAGTTTGTATTTCCGGCGGAAAAGACTCGATGTTGATGGCAAAACTGTTTCAAGAGTTGAAACGGCATAATAAATTTCCGTTTGAACTGGTGTTTCTTGTGATGGATCCGGGATACAGCAAGGAAAATCGAATGGTGATCGAAGAAAATGCAAAGCTGATGCAGATACCGATCACAGTTTTTGAAACACAGATTTTTGATGCGGTTTATGAAATTGAAAAATCACCGTGTTATCTCTGTGCAAGAATGCGCAGAGGGTATCTATATAGCAAGGCGAAAGAGCTGGGATGCAATAAGATTGCGTTGGGACATCATTATGACGATGTGATCGAAACCATTTTGATGGGGATGCTTTATGGCGCACAGGTGCAGACGATGATGCCGAAGCTTCACAGTACAAATTTTGAAGGTATGGAGTTGATCCGACCAATGTATCTGATTCGGGAGGATTCGATCAAACACTGGCGGGATTATAATGGATTGCATTTTATTCAATGTGCCTGTCGGTTTACCGATACCTGCACGACCTGCAACCCGGACGGCAGCAGTACATCAAAGCGAATGGAAGTAAAAAATCTTATCCGGGAACTGAAAAAGACAAATCCGTATGTGGAGAGCAATATTTTCCGCAGCGTGGAGAATGTAAATTTAAAAACGATCATTGCGTACAAAGATGAAAACGGAACACATCGTTTTACAGATACGTATGAATCGAAAGAATAGGAAGGAGAAACGTTATGAGTGAAAAAACAAAGGTATTTATTGATGGAAGTGAGGGAACGACAGGTCTGCGTATTTTTGAGCGTTTTGAGGGAAGAGATGACATTGAATTATTGAAAATTTCTTCGGAACTTCGCAAGGATCCGGCAGAAATCAGCAAATTTATCAATGCGTCCGACATTACATTTTTATGTTTGCCGGATGCGGCCGCCAGAGAAGCGGTCGAGCTGGTAAACAACGACCATGTTCGAATCATCGACACTTCTACGGCACATCGTACCGAAGAGGGATGGGCGTATGGATATCCGGAATTATCCGAGGAACACAGAAATGCGATTCGCACCGGAAAACGGATTGCTGTACCAGGATGTTATGCAACTGGCTTTATTACGATTGCATATGCAATGGTAAAAGGCGGTATACTTCCGGCTGATTATCCGGTTTCCGCTTTTGCTGTTTCTGGTTACAGTGGAGCCGGCAAAAAGACGATTGCGGTTTATGAGGGTGAGAATCGTGACAAAGAATTAGATGCGCCGAGAGAGTATGCGCTGACACAGAAACATAAGCATTTAAAAGAAATGCAAAAAATCAGCGGTCTGAAACGGACACCGCTCTTTTCCCCGTTTGTGGCAGATTATTATAGTGGAATGCTTGTGACGCTGCCGTTTTATGCAGACATGTTAAATGGAACACAAACACCAGAGAGTGTGCAGGCGTTTTTTGCAGACTTCTATAAGGAGGAGCCGTTTATCAAAGTAATGCCGTTTGGAAAAGAAGCGGAATATAACGGATTTCTTTCTGGAAATGCCTGCTCCGGCTGGGACGGCATTGAAATCTATGTAACTGGAAACGAAGATCGAATCCTTGTCTCTACACGTTTTGACAACCTCGGCAAAGGAGCATCCGGGGCAGCCATCCAGTGCTTAAATATCATGCTCGGCTGTGACGAAACAAAAGGATTGCAATTATAATTTCATAAATTTCTATTTATGCTACTAATTCCAAGACGGACGTTTCCGGGATTTGGGCAGACGCAGGTCACGGGACGGCAGCTTTCAGAGGGGCCAGACAGAAATGCAGTCAAGTTCGCGACGGGCCAATCTGCGATGCTTTATTTTTGCTGTTTTCCGAAGGTCGTACAGTCTGCACAAAGATGTACGCCAGAGCAAGACTCAAAATCGGATTCTTTCTCTGGCGTACACCTTTGCACAGCCAGTACGCCAATCGGCAAAACAGCAAAGGCATCGCAGATTGGCCCGCCGAATCCCAGAAACGTCCGCATAGGAATTAATAGGCTAAATAGAAATTTAATATCCGAGGGATTCTCCGATGAGGATTACATGGATACGGTTTGGATCTCCGCTGCGGCGTGTAGTAACAACCTGATTGCAGATACAATCCGGGGAAAGGCAGTTTGCACAGACGCCTGTGGCAGCGCAGGGGGTCTGTTTGTTCAGACGCAGACAATTCTGTGGCGTAGCAATATTATGTACCCGTAAAAGGGCTTCATCTACGTTTGAACAGACTTTATTCATTCCGCAGAGCAAAATGACTTTTTTTGGACCATAGATCAGTGCGGCAACACGATTCCCGTTTCCGTCGATATTGACAAGTTCGCCCGATACTGTCACAGCATTACTGCTCATAAAATATGCATCGCAGTGAAAGGCGTCGTGATATACTTTTTCTGCTTCCTCTGGTGTCTTTGCAGCTGCCCGGTCGATCAAAGTCAGGGATGGATTATTTCGCAGATTGTCTAACATGCCACTTTCTTGAAGTGTCATGGAACCACCAAATGCGGCTGTTTTACAATCTTTGATCAAATCGTTTGCCAGTTCGACTGCTTCTGCGGCTGTTTGGCAGTAATACCCATTGATCTGGCGTTTTTTCATATTTGCGATGACTGTTTTGGCAGTGTTTTCATAATAATTTTCTGTTGGTGTCATAAGAACCTCCTTCTTGTGTCTGATTCTGCATTACTGCATGGAAACAGTAATATTCTGTTTTTGAAACCAAGAATATTGTAGCATATTGAGTAGAAAAATGGAGAAAAAATTGCTATAATGGAAGAAAATTTACGAAAAACGGGAGGAAAATATGAAGAAAGAACAAGATACGGCTATGCAGTTAGCGCAGCCGACAGCAGATTACGTGTTGTTTGATTTTGAGACGACGGGAACGAGTTGGCAGCGGGATGAAATTATCGAAATAGCGGCGGTAAAGGTGAAAAATCATAAAATTGTGGATGAGTTTACAACTCTGGTGAATCCTAAACGGCCGATCCCGTATTGTGCGACACAGGTAAATCATATTACAGACGAGATGGTAAAAACAGCACCGACACTGGATAAAGTGCTTCCAAAATTTGTGAAATTTATCGGAAAAAATGTATTGGCAGGTCATAATATCAAATCTTTCGATCTGAAATTTTTAAACCGTGCAACAGAAGATATTCTTGGAATGACAGTAACAAATTCTTATATCGATACACTGACGCTTGCTCGTACCTGTCTGCCGCAATTGCCACATCATCGGTTGACGGATCTGGCAGAATATTTTCAGATAAAGACAGAAGGTGCACACCGCGCATTGAACGACTGTGTGATGAATCAAAAATGTCTGGAAGAATTAGCAAAGATACTCCAAAACCAAGAACAGCCGATTTGCCCAAAGTGTGGTGGACTTCTTGTAAAACGAAACGGAAAATTTGGGGAGTTTTACGGTTGCTCGAATTATCCGATTTGTCGTTTTACAAAAAATATGTAATTGTAGATTTCTACTCGCAAAAAAGCTCTGCAACTTTCTGACGTAAACAAAAAATATCTCAACCATTCGGTTCCAATAAACAGTTTCCGGTATCCGGCAGGAGG
>JBJENW010000047.1:0-23725 GCA_051880395.1 Lachnospiraceae bacterium
CCCACGTATCCAGCTTGGAAGGCTGGTGTTCTACCATTGAACTACACCCGCATGAATGCCTAGTTCCGGAATCGAACCAGAGACACGAGGATTTTCAGTCCTCTGCTCTACCAACTGAGCTAACTAGGCAAACCTTACTGTTTGCTCACAGCAAGATATATATTACATGATAAAAAAAGAATTGTCAACTGTTTTTTTATATTTTTTTAAAAAAATATATAATTTTAACAATTTCACCACGCTGCCGGCACCAAAAGCAACATGCTATATGGTGGCAAAATGAGTTTTTCCCCCACTTGCGCACTCTCTGTTCCGGTCAAAAGAATGCCGCCGGTTTCAAGGCGTGACGGATCATATCCATAGGTACGGAGACGGTCTGAATCGGTTTTTACGGTTTGATCTGACAAATTAAATACCAGAAGGATCCGCTGATTTTGATATTCTTTTTGTAAAAAACAAATTTGGTTATCCGAGACTTTTTCCAATAGTACGGTATCCCCATTTGCAATCTGCGGATAGGCCGCGCGTATTCGCAAAATCTGACGATAAAAGGTCTGTATAGATGTCGGATCTTCCAGCTGAGCGTCCACACTTCCGAAATTTTTCGGAATCTCTTTTATCTGATCATCGGGCGTACACATTCCCTCTGCCGTCCGGTCTGTTTCCCAATCCATCGGCGCATATAAATTGACCTGCTTTCCGCCATCTTTCATACCAATCTCTTCCCCATATAGTACCATCGCACTTCCGCTCATCATCAAATACATGGCTCCCGCCATCTTGATTTTTTTCTCTGCATCCGGTCCATAAAAATAGTCTGCACTTCGCTCTTTCATCGGATTGCTAAACAACATCATTTCTCCGTACACATCCGAGTCCTCCAACGATGCTGAAAGTTTTCCATATCTCCGTGCACCGTTTCCTTTTTTTCGGTTCCAGACGCCGGCAATTTCCCCCATTCTACCGCTTAAATCCGTGTACAGGATACTGTCATACCCCATTTTATAGTAAACCTGCTTATGTACGTTTTTCCCTATTTCCGCTATTAATACTGCCTGTTCTTCCTTTTCTTTTACCATTTTCGCAAACCAATTCATCTTTTTTTTACTGTAAATCGGATGGTTTGCACGATAGAACTCTTTTTCTGAAATCCAAAATCCGTCCACACCTTCATTCAGCCAGAATCCTACAATGTCTTCATATTCTTTCTGAAGTGTGGCATCTTCCATATTTAATTCCGGGAGTTTACTGCCTTTTGCCGCGCGGTAATACCACTTTGTGCCCGTGATTCGATAATATCCGCTTTCTTCTGGTTCCTGTGTAAAAAAATAATAATTGAGGTATTGGCATTCTTTTCTATCAATTTTTTTATTCTTTTTTTCTTTTAGATACGCACACGCCTCCTGAAACCACGGATGCGTCAAAGCTGTACAGTTTAAAGGCAGATTCAGTACCAGCTTCATATCTCGTTTTCCACATGCTTGTGCAAGATTATCAAATTCCCGCAAACTACCGTATTTTGCGTCTACTGCTTTAAAATCCGTCACACCGCCCTCACTCTGTGGCATGATTGGAAAAAGAGCCAGCCCTTCCACACCAAGGTCTGTATTTGTCTTTGCGTCCCCATCATTCAAATAAGAAAATTTTTTCTCGATCCCTAAAAAATCTCCGTTGCCATCACCATCCCCATCGAAAAAGCAATCCGTTTTCAATGTGTAAAATACGCGATTTTTCTCCGTCGCCTCCTGCGGGATCAACTGACGATTAACCGTATCCATGACGTTTGCAGTCACTTTCTGCACCTGATCCGGCTCCTTTTCTTTCGGCTCTGTTTCATCCGAAGTCATCTCCTGCCAGATCAGATTCGGTTTTTCTACTCCACAGCCGGTCAACAGCATTGTCGCTAAAAATAATAAAAACAGTGATCGTATTTTTCTTTTCTTCAACTTGATACCTCTTTTCGGGTCTTTCTTCTTTCAGTATACTATATATTTTCAACAATTCCTATCATTTCTTTTCAAACATCCGCTTTCCACCATTTGTTTCATTCCTGTTTACATTATATTTACGTTTTATATGGTTGTAAGTCTTTGCATATTCTATTTTATTGACCAGCCACTACGTTTTCGCTGCCACCACTTTTAGGGTACTTTGACGAAAAATATCTCAACCGAGGGGGGATTTCCTACGCGGACGTTTCCGGTATCCGGCAGGAGGCAAGGTGCGGGGTGGATGAAACAAAAGTGGCTAGACAGAAATGAAGTCGAGTTTTGGATGGGCGGATCTGTGATGCTTTATTTTTGCTGTTTTTCGAAGGTCGGACAGTCTGCACGGATGTGTACGCCAGAGCAAGACTCAAAAGCGGATTCTTTCTCTGGCGTACACATCCGCACAGCCGGTCCGCCGAACGAAAGACAGCAAAGGCATCACAAATCCGCCCATCCAAACTCACTATCATTTCTGTCAAAGCCACTTTTGTTTCATCCACCCCGCACCTTGCCTCCTGCCGGATACCGGAAACTGTGTATTGGAACCGAGTGGTTGAGATATTTTTCGTTTATGACAGAAAGTTGTGGTTCAGATTTTATGTGACTGGAAAAATTGAAAATTTCGTCAAAGTATTTACCACGAAATAGGAAATTATTAAAAAATATGATATGATAAAAGAAAAAGGAGGTGCGTACATGTCCCGCATTATTTTTCATATTGATGTCAATTCTGCTTTTCTCAGCTGGAGTGCAGTGGAAAAATTAAAAAATGGAAGTACCATCGATCTGCGGACGATTCCTGCAATTGTGGGAGGAGACAGTGAAACGCGACATGGCATCGTTCTGGCGAAATCGATTCCTGCCAAACAATTTGCGATCCATACGGGAGAACCGGTCGCACAGGCTTTAAAAAAGTGTCCGACACTCATCATCGAGCCACCGAATCACGCTCTTTACAAACAATGCAGTCAAAAGTTAATGGAATATCTACGAACCTTCACCCCTGATATCGAGCAGGTATCCGTTGATGAATGTTATCTCGATTTTACACCGATCGCCCACCAGTTTGCCTCGCCATATGCATTTGCCGAACTCCTACATACTTCTATACCCGAAAAATTCGGTTTTACTGTCAACATCGGCATTGCACCCAATAAACTACTCGCAAAAATGGCAAGTGATTTTCAAAAACCGGACCGCATTCATACACTGTTCCATGAGGAAATCCCCAAAAAAATGTGGTCACTGCCTGTTGAAGAATTGTTTATGACCGGAAAAAGCAGTGTTGCACGTTTAAAAGAACTTGGCATCTTCACAATTGGTGACCTGGCACATACCGACTGTTCCTTTCTCGTACAGCAATTCAAAAGTCACGGGAAACGTATGTGGGAATACGCAAACGGAATCGATGACACACCTGTCATCAGTGAAAAACCGGACGCCAAATGCATCGGAAATTCCGTTACATTAAAACAGGACCTCACAAAATCCGAGGATGCAAAAATCACACTTTTAAGTCTCGCTGAATCCGTTTGTGGGCGACTTCGTAAAGCAAAAAAACTGGCGCAGAGCATCACGGTAGAAATCCGATACAACGATTTTACCAATGTCTCCCACCAGTGCCAATTATACACGCCTTCAAACAATACCGATGTTCTCTATCAGACTGCCTGTCAGTTATTTGAACAGCGCTGGAACGGTACCCCCATTCGCTTGCTCGGTATACGCAGCGGCAAACTACTAGATGACAGTGCCCCTATCCAGCTTTCTCTGTTTGACGAAGACTACGTTTCCAGACTAAAGACATGCGAAACGGATTCGCCTTCTTCTACACCACAAATACAAAATTGTCCGAAAAAAGAGGCCCAAAAAAAGCAGCCTTCCCGTGGCCCTTCGCACGAAAAGCTGCAACGCGTAGATGCGGCTTTAGATTCTATCCGGAAAAAATATGGTGATTCTGCCGTAATTCGCGGCAGTCTTTTATCAGCAGATTCCGATATGAAGTACACCGGGCGGGGAAAAAAATAACCTTCCCCGCAAATCCGGTTTCCTATGATACACAGTACATGCCAATGTCTTCTTTTACCTCTTCTACCATCTCGTCTTCTGCATAAATATGCAGTGTCACTGGCTCTTTTAAAGACAGACTGTAACGTGCGGCCATGGATCTGGCATCCATGTACTCCTGGCCAACCTGCAAGTCAAACTCGCAGTCATACTTTGCGATGCGACGTGAAAAATCACGAGCTGCATCATCGGAATCAACCAAAATTTTCACACTACTCATATTTTTTCCTCTTTTTGTAACAGTTTACGCATTCGAAACCATTACTTCACATGAACTGTATGTTACTATCCTTTTTGTAGCACTTTTATTGTAACATACCTGTTAAACCTTTGCATATTGCCTTTTTTTACTAGTTCTTTTCGAAACTCTTTTTTTAAAACCTTTTTTTCCTTTTTCTTGTTACATATGTTCAAACACGCTGTATAATTTCTGTTTTTTTTGGTTGATTTTCTTTTTTTGTTTTCTTTCAGTAAAAAATATTCCATTTTTTACACAAATTATTTTGATTCTTCTTCCACTTCTTTTCTACGCGAAGTATCCAATGGCAGACGCACCATAAACTTCGTTTTATGCGAAAAACTGCTCACAGTAATCGTTCCCCCGTGCTGTTCCACTATTTCTTTTGCGATCGCAAGCCCCAATCCTGCTCCCCCGGTCCGGCTGGATCGTGAAATATCTACCCGGTAAAATTTATCAAAAATACTGTTGATCGTATCGGCTGGAATCTCCGGACCACTGTTTTCAAAAGAAATCTCTGCCATTCCATCCTTTTTTTGTGCCTGAATCGAAATTACAGAATTTTCATCACTATACGAAATGGCATTTTTCAAAATATTATTAAACACCCGCGCCGTCTTATCCGGATCCACATAGATGTATAATTCCGGCTGTGCAGAAATTTCTGCGCGCCGATTTCCCGGTGTCAGCATCGGATAAAATTCATCCGCCATCTGCGCCAGCATATAAGAGACATCTATACTCTGTTTTTCGAACGGAATATCTCCCAGATTAAACCGTGTGATGTCAAAAAATTCATTCATCAACGTTTCCATCCGATTTGCTTTTTCCAATGTCAAATGCGTGTATTTTTTTCTCAATTCTTCCGGCAGATCTTCATTTTCATCCAACAGGCAAAGATATCCGATCACCGATGCCAGTGGGGTCTTGATATCATGCGCCAGATATGCCAGCATATCTGCACGACGCTGGGCGTCCCGCTGCACTAAGTCTTCCTGACGGATTCGCTCTTCCTTTAAATGATTTAAATCATCCTCCAGCTCCTGAAATTCTCCATGAAAATTTAATTTTTCCTGATCCTTCTGAAATACAACACCGATATTACTAAACACATTCGACACCGTTTTTAACGCATAGCGCTCCACAACAAGAAAATTCCAAATCACAATACAAGCGCCGATTCCTATAACGATCGCATACTTACTGTCCCGTACGTTTCTTGCAAACGAATACCCAAACCTTTTCTCCAGCATATCGATCAAAATCCCATCGCTGAGCCAGTCCACTGCTATTGAAAGAATCAAGAGTGTTACAATGGATATGATTGCTGTTTTCATATGTTTCTTCCAAATTTCCTTTTGAAAATCTTCGACGTAATTTTTATCCAATTTTATACCCCACCCCCCAAACAGTCTTTATATACTGCGGATTTTCTGCAGAATCTCCCATTTTTTCTCTCAGATGCCGTATATGCACCATAATCGTACTACTGCTGTTTGCATAATACTTTTCTCCCCAAATCTGGCTGTACATTTCTTCCGCCGTCACAACATTGCCACGATTTTTGCAGAGTGTCCATAAGATTTTAAACTCCGTTGGTGTCAAAGAAAGTGTCTGTCCGTTTAAGGTACAACTGTGATTTCTATGATCGATCACCAGTCCGGAAATAGTAATTTCCTCTTTCTCTTGTTCCTCTTTTTCCTCTTTTCCACTATTATAACGCGTGTACCGCCGAAGCTGCGCTTTTACTCTTGCCACAAGTTCCAACGGTCGAAACGGCTTTGTAATATAATCATCTGCACCGATCGTTAGTCCTGTGATCTTATCCACTTCTTCCCCCTTTGCCGTCACCATCAATACTGGCATATTTGACACTTCTCGAATTTTTTTGCAAATCTGAAGTCCATCCACATCCGGCAGCATCAGATCGAGAATCGCCAGATCGATCTGTTCCTTTTCCAGACATTCCAATGCCTCTGTTCCATTATTATATTTCCAAACAATATATCCTTCTGCAGACAAATAAAATTCTATCAGATCTGCGATCGCAACTTCATCATCCACTACTAAAATATTTACATTTTTCATGAAACTACATAGCCTCCTTTTCCTTCCATTATACCGAAACTATTTTTTCACACAATAGAATTCGTCATTTTTTCATAAATTTTGAATTTGTCGAGCAAACCACTACGTTATTGGCCCCGCCACTTTTTGGGGAGTTTGACGAAAAATATCTCAACCGTGGGGGAGTTCCTATGCGGACGTTTCCGGTATTTGGCGGGGGTACACAAGGGGAGGGACTGCTGGCAGGAAAGTGGCTAGACAGAAATGAAGTCGAGTTCGGGCGGGGAAACTTGCGATGCTTGATTTTTCCTGTCTTCCGAATGTCGGACAGTCTGCACGAATGTGTGCGCCAGAGCAAGATTCAAAAACGGATTCTTTCTCTGGCGCACACATTCGCACAGCCTCTCCGCCTTACGGCAAGACAGGAAAGGCATCGCAAGTTTCCCCACCCGAACTCACTATCATTTCTGTCAAAGCCACTTCCCTGCCAGCAGCCCCTCCCCTTGTGTACCACCGCCAAATACCGGAAACTGTTTATTGGAACCGATTGGTTGAGATATTCTTCGTCAAACTCCCCAAAAAGTGGTTGGCCAGTAATGTAGTGGTTTGCTCAATAAGTCAGAATTTGAATTGTAAATAAATTGCAATTTTTCAATACGTTTGGTATAGTATGGGGTGGAAAGAGGTGAGATAATTTGTTTGATATGGAAGTTTGGACGCTGGTAAGGAGTAAACCGACTATGACCATGTTACTGGTGCGCTATCTGATGATCGTATTGGTCGTGTTCAGCGGTTGCTTTATCCTGGTAAGTCCCGTAATATTTTTTCCACTGACACTGCTTTTGGGATTTCTTTTATATTTATTAATGGGGTCACAAAAAATCGAATATGAATACTCCTATTATGCAGGAGATTTTCGTGTGGCAAAAATCAAAAATATGAGCAAGCGAAAAGATCTTTTAGAAATTTCAATGGACGATATTCTTCTGGTTGCACCGCAAGGTCATGAAAAGTTGAAAGCCTACGAAAACCCAAATCAGAGTTATGAGATCTGCGATTATTCTTCCCGCGAAAAAAGCCATTCGTATTATGTGATGGTCTGCAAAAGTGACAAAAAAATGCGGAAACTTTATTTTGAACCGGACATAAAACTGTTACAGGCAATGCAGGAAAAGAACCGACAGAAAATCATTCTCTCGGATAAAATGATCGAAGAATTGAAAGAAGAACCAGCATAAAAAAACAGGGCAGACCGCCCTGTCTTTTTTATTTTAAAATCGATGCGATCTCTTCGGCACGCTGTTTCCAAGTATGATGTTTTATCGCGCACTGAAAACCCTGATCTGCGATTTCCTGCAGTTGACTCGGATTTGCGAGCAGAGAGCGAACCAAAACCGGCAATGCCTCTAAATCATCCGGCTGATAAAAGACAAGCTCTTTTCCGGTTGAAAACTGCTTTAACAAAAGAGAACTCGGATCTGTCAGACAGACGCATCCATTTAAAAGTGCACTATAAACCCTGTCATGTCCTCCTGCCTTAAATTCCGGCATACAGTTTACCAATATTTTTGCCTTGGCCATGATCTGATAGGTATCTTCCATCGAAAAAATTCCACCAAGCTGCAGATTTTCTTTCCCTTCACAATCTAGTTTCTCCCAGTCCGCTCCACAGACCGTCACCGGAATCCTTGCCTTCAAAAGTGCACGTATCAAACGATCCCGCTTTTTTGCACGTACGAACGAATCCACCAGAAAATACGCCTGCATATGTAACGGAAAATGCTCCAATACAATCTCATCCCCTGTTTCCTTCGCAAACTGTCGCAGTGCTTCCTCTAACGTCAGATCCGGATTTCGAAGCACTCGCTCGATCAACTGTTTGCTGTTTTCTTTCAAAAAAACAGGTGTCTGTTCGATTGCCTCCCACACTTCCTCTGGTGGTGTATACGTCCCGGTAAATAAGACATCTATGCTTCTGTTTTCGATCGGGCATGGTACCTCTTCTGTCATGCTTCCTGTCATCTGCACAACATGCACGCTCTGAATATGCGGATAAAATTGTTCGATATACCGTTTGTGATTCTCATCCAGGCAGATCACATGAAACTGTTTCAACGGAACTTTCAATGAATCATGATGATAGAGTGGATGATCTAAGATCACATCATAAAACGGCGCCTCGATCGTATCGAGAAATGCCGTCCCGTCCTCCATGCTGACACGAGCCAGATCGGAATTGAACGCAAACATCGCATCAAATTTCTGTCCACAAAACCGCTCCAATGCCTCTAATGGCTCATTCGGTCCAAATAGCTCAACCGCAAATCCAAGTACTTTCCATTCCCGGATCAACTGCTCAGCAAAATACAGATACGAATTATAACAGACGCTATCCTGTTGAAACACCAAAATCTTTTTCATTTGTACCCTTCCTTTCCCATTTCGTAAATTCCCATTTTCTTCCAATTGCTTATACTATAGCTATCGGAGACTTTTGGTGATATTTTACATTTTAGGGTTTTTTGATCGGATAAATTGTGAAAAGAAAGAATAATCGTCTATATTTTTAAAAAAGTTTGATTTTTTCTAAATTTTGTATTGACTTTTTCATGGTAGTAAGGTACTATAATGTTACAAAATCTTTTTTCATAAAAACTCCCTTATCGGTGTCGGTCTCCCCCCATTTAGACCGGCACCACCTTTTTTTATTCAAGAAATTTCTTTGTCAGATCGAACATCTGCTGCGTCGCCTTCTTGCAGTCTTTTTGGGCAAATAGGGCAGAAATAACCGCCACTCCGTTCACGCCGCTTCCATACAATTTTTTGACGTTTTCTGCTGTGATTCCTCCAATTGCCACAACCGGTATGGAAACCGACTGACAGATTTTTTGCAGCATTCCAAAGGACACCGGCGTCGCATCTTTTTTCGTGGTCGTGCCAAACACCGCCCCCACTCCAAGGTAATCTGCACCGCTTTCTTCCGCCCGTTTCGCATCTTCTAGCGTTTTTGCAGAAACACCGATGATCTTATCTTCTCCAAGTATCTGACGGGCTTTTTTCGCCTCTAAATCTTCCTGCCCGAGATGGACACCAGCCGCATTGCATTTTAATGCAATTTCCACATTGTCATTGATGATAAGCGGAACCCGATATTTCTGGCAGAGTGCCTGCATAACGACTGCCTCTGCCAAGAATTTTTCTGCATCCAAATCTTTTTCTCGCAGCTGCAGCATGGTCGCTCCACCGGCCAACACATCCTCTGCTGCTTCGACCAGAGGACGACCATTTAACCAGGTACGGTCTGTAATTGCATAAAGTTGCATCTTATTTTTATTTATTTTCATAATTGTTTCCTCACTTCAAAAAATTTAGTACTTTTTTCACGATTTGCTATTGACAATTCGTACAATTCATTGTATTATAATCTTACAAAATCTTTTTTCATAAAAACTCCCTTATAATACTAGCCTCCCCCATTTAGGCTAGTATATAAAACCGGAACATACTTGTATGTTCCGGTTTTATTTTTACAGTATTTGAAACTATTCTGCAAATTTCTTTGCCTGTTCCTCAATCAATGACTGATCTGAAAAATAATCGATCCGCATCGATTTCTTTACTTCAGATAATGTCTGTGCCGCACGCTCCTCGGCCTTCTCGCTTCCTTTTTTCAGCACTTCAAATACATATGGGATATCCTTCTGTAATTCTTTTCTGCGCTTTCTGATCGGCTCTAATTCTTCCTGAATGACATTGTTTAAGAACCGTTTTACTTTTACATCACCAAGACCGCCTCTGGTATAGTGATCCTTTAATTCCTGCAGATTTTTATATTCCGGCAGATAACGCGAAAAATGATCATCCCGTGCAAAGGCATCCAGATACATAAAGACGGTATTTCCTTCCAGTTTTCCAGGGTCCTGCACCCGGATATGATCCGGATCGGTATACATACTCATGATCTTCTTTTGAATGTCTTCCGGTTCCTCCGACAGATAGATGCAGTTTCCTAATGATTTACTCATTTTCGCTTTTCCATCAATTCCCGGAAGGCGCAGACACGCCTCGTTGTTCGGCAGTAAAATTTCCGGTTCTACAAGTGTTTCCCCGTATACATCGTTAAATTTGCGCACAATTTCTCTTGTCTGCTCGATCATCGGCTCCTGATCCTCTCCTGCCGGAACAGTTGTCGCCTTAAATGCTGTGATATCGGCTGCCTGACTGATCGGATAACAGAAAAATCCAACCGGAATGCTCGTCTCAAAATTGCGAAGCTTAATTTCCGATTTTACCGTCGGATTCCGTTGCAGACGGGAAACTGTCACAAGATTCATATAATAAAAACTAAGCTCTGTCAGTTCTGGAATCTGAGACTGGATAAACAATGTGGATTTTTCCGGATCCAGTCCACAAGCCATATAATCCAATGCCACTTCTGCGATATTCTGCCGGATTTTTTCCGGATTATCCGCATTATCCGTCAATGCCTGTGCATCCGCGATCATGATAAACACTTCATCATAGTCTCCGGTATTCTGCAATTCTACTCTACGCTTCAGCGAGCCGACATAATGACCCACATGCAGTTTTCCTGTCGGTCTGTCACCTGTTAAAATAATTTTTTCTGCCATATTTTCCTCCTACTGATTTCGAAACTGTCCGGGTGTTATGCCATACTCTCGCTTAAACAACCGGTTAAAATGTTCTACATTCTGGTACCCTACCGCCTCCGCAACACTTTCTACTTTCAAATTTCCATTTTTCAAAAGATGTTTCGCCTTTTTCAGACGAATTTTTTTGACCGTATCTCCAAAAGTCATGCCTGTATGCTCTTTGATATATTTCGATAAATATGGTTTTGTCAGAAAAAAGCGTTCCGAAAGGTCATCCAGGGTCACCGTTTTATAATGTGTCTGAATATAATTTAATATTTCATCCATCCGCGCATCATTTATGCGTCCTTTTTTTTTAAAATTTCCAACTGATTCACTGCCACGCAGAGTGCGTCAATAGAAGATCTGATAATATCTTCCTTGATTCCAACACCCCAGGTCTTCTGGCCATTGCAGATAATTCCTACATAAGTGACTGCCTTTGAAGAGGATCCACGGCTTAATGCATGTTCCTCATAAACAGACAATTCATAGCTGATTCCGAAATACTGCTTGATGGCATTGCTGACGGCGTCTAAACGACCGTTTCCGTTCGCGACAACCACCTGTTTTTTCCCATCCTGCTCAATCGTCACCTCTGACAAAATACCGTCCGTCTGTTTAAAATGACACTCTGGAATCTGGAAAACACTCGTATTCTGTACATATTTATCCATGAAAATCTGATAAATCCGCTCCGGATCAAGCTCGCTATGCTCTCGGTCTGATATACCTTTTACTGTATAACCGACATCCGCCTGCATCACTTTTGGAATTTCAAATCCATAATTTTGCTTCAGGATATAGCTGACACCGCCTTTTCCTGACTGACTGTTGATACGGATTACGTCGCCATCATATTCTCTTCCGACATCCTTTGGATCGATCGGCAGATATGGAACCGTCCATTTGCCGTCTCCTCGTTCGTCACGGAATGCAAATCCTTTTGCGATCGCATCCTGATGAGATCCTGAAAATGCGGTAAATACAAGCTGTCCGGCATACGGCTGACGCGCATGAATCTGCATTCTGGTCAAACGCTCGTATGTCTCTGCAATACGGGACATATCCGAGAAATCCAATTTCGGATCTACGCCATGAGCATACATGTTCATCGCAAGTGTCACGATATCCACGTTTCCGGTGCGCTCACCGTTTCCGAACAAGGTTCCCTCGATTCGGTCCGCACCTGCGAGCATACCGAGTTCTGCGTCTGCAATACCACTTCCACGGTCATTATGCGGATGCAGAGACAATGTCACAGCATCTCTGTACTTCAGATTCTTATGTACATATTCAATCTGTGTTGCAAACACGTGTGGCAAGGATAATTCTACCGTCGCCGGAATATTGATGATTGCTTTATTTTCCGGTGTCGGCTGCCAGACATCAAGCACTGCATTGCAGACCTCTACTGCATATTCGACTTCTGTTCCGGTGAAACTTTCCGGTGAATACTCAAAAGAGAAGTTTCCCTCTGTCTCTTTTGCCAGATCATTTAACAGTTTTGCACCTTCCACCGCGATCTGTTTGATCTCCTCTTTGCTCTTTTTGAATACCTGCTCCCGCTGTGCGACAGATGTTGAGTTATACAAATGTACCACTGCATGCGGTGCACCTTTGACAGCCTCAAAGGTTTTTCTGATAATATGTTCTCTGGCCTGTGTCAGTACCTGCACGGTCACATCATCCGGAATCATATTTCGCTCGATCAATGTTCGTAAAAATTTGTATTCTGTATCCGAAGCAGCCGGAAAGCCAACTTCAATCTCTTTGAATCCAATATCTACCAGCATCTGGAAAAATTCCAGTTTCTCATCCAGACTCATCGGCTCGATCAGTGCCTGATTTCCATCCCGCAGATCCACGCTGCACCAGATCGGTGGCTGATCGATATACTCTTTTTTCACCCAGTCATACGTCGGTTGTTCCGGCATAAAATAAGATCTCTGATATTTTTCACAATGTTTCATATTTGAACTTCCTTTCTGTATGGTTTCGTCTCTTAATGATACTCAGTGTAACATAGACATTCCGGAAAATCCAGTGATAAATTTAATCATTTTTCTTGATTTATTTTAAAATATTTGATTTAAAAAATATTTCACGAAGTCCCTGCACATTTCCGTCAAAAACATAACCATCCATACCAAGTTTTTTTCCACCTTCAATGTTCTCTGCCAGATCATCCACAAAGAAACTTTCGTTCGCAGAAATCCCAAACCGTTCAAATGCATTCAGATAAATTTCTTTCTGCGGCTTAATATATCCCACTTCTGCTGAAAAAAGCATACCGTCAAAATACTCCCACGCCGGAATCGTCTCTTTATAAATTCTACACAGACGGATGGATGCATTGGATAGCACATATACCTGCTTTCCAGCTGCCTTTAAGTCCTGTACCAATTCTGCCATACCCGGAATCTTTTTCATATTATAGATATGCCAGTTTTCGAAATACTTTTCTGCCAGTTTCTGTTTCTCCAATGTATCCAGGTGACTTTTCATTCCTTCCAGTCCCTCTTCTTCTGAAATCAGCCCGATATCCAGTTTCAGCCATTCCTGCGAAAAAAAGACGCTCGAAAGCACCTCCCGCTCCACATCCGGCGGTGCCGGAAACTGCTCTGCCACCCAGCGTGCATCATAAGATACCAGCACATTTCCCATATCAAATACAATATTTTTGATCATCTCACTTCTCCTATCCCCATATTCCTTAATATCCCATTTCTTCCGAATCGAGTACGATCGTAAATGGTCCGTCATTTAACAGTTCCACTTTCATATCGGCTCCAAAGATTCCTTTCTGTACATTCAATCCCTGATTTGCACAGGAAGATATGATATATTCATATAATGCTTCTGCCATCTTCTGTTCCCCTGCTCGGATGAACGAAGGTCGATTTCCCTTTTTACAATCCGCATAGAGGGTAAACTGCGAAACCAAAAGCAAACTTCCGTCCACATCTGCCAGCGAACAATTCGTTTTCCCCGCTTCATCCTCAAAAATGCGAAGTCCAAGCATTTTTTTTATCATGCGGTCCGCTCTCTCTTTTGTATCGTCCTGTGCGATGCCGATCAACACTAAAAATCCCTGATCAATCGCGCCTGTTACGCTGCCATCTACTGTCACGCTTGCGTGTTTTACACGCTGTATTACAAATTTCATCGTTCTCTTTCCTTTCCTTCCTGAAACACAGCCATCATTTCCCGCGTCAGACTGATCGTTGCCGGATCGATCTCAATTTCCTCGCGCGTCACCCATTTTCCTTCACTCAGTTCTTCTGTATCCAGGTGAATCTCATCCGAACCGTCCAGCTCCGCCCAGAATCCGAGTAAAAGACCACCGGTAAATCCCCACGGCTGACTCTTGTAATAACGGATATTTTTCACCTGCAGTCCAGTTTCTTCCATGACCTCCCGCGCCACAGTCTCTTCCACCGTCTCACCGATTTCCGTAAATCCGGCCACCAATGCATATTTTCGGTAGGCATTTTGAGATGCATAACGTGTCACCAAAATCTTGTCCTGATTCAAGACACCGACAATCACCGATGGATTGATGCGCGGATACACCTGCTGATGGCAGGCCGGACAATATAACATTCGCTCCGTCTTGTCCGAAACCAACGGCGTCGCACAACGGCTGCAATATACTGTATCACGATACCACTGATACAAATGATATGCCGTCACCCCTGCATATGCCAGTTCCATCGGCGGCAGTGCCCGCAAGGTCCGAATCGGCTGATACACATATCCATCCAAAAGAGTTTCTGTCTCTTCACGCCAGTTTCTTTTTTCCTTCGGATATACCCAAAAGCAGGATGTATCATCCAATTGAAATAAAAACTGAAAACAAAAATTTTGAAACGAATGTGCAGACAGATCCTGATAAATCGGAAAACAAATACATTCCGCTTCTTTCATTAAAATCTCTTGTCCGTCAAAAAAAAACAACAAGTCCGAATCTTTTGGTTCTTTCTGATATATAAATGCATTCTTTAATTGATGCGGTGCAATATCCTGTATCATATGCCTTCTCCTTTTCCTATTCACAATGTATCTATTTTAACAGATTTTTATAAACAATTCCAGTAAAAACGTGCATTTTCAAGCGCACAAAAAAAGCGTGAAAGCTTTCGCTTTCAACGCTTTTTACACTTATTTCATGCGGCGCACATTACAAATCGCTCTGTAGTTATATGGTCTGATACAGATGCCATAACGCGCATTTGACGCATTGATCACTTGATCATTTCCTATGTAGATTCCGACATGGGAATTTCCACCATTGCTGCTGTAACAGATGATATCACCTTTCTGACGATTTGCCACTCCGACTTCCCGTCCACAAGAACGCATCGCTACTGAACTATGCGGCAGACCAATTCCAAAATGACGATACACTCCTAACACAAATCCGGAACAATCACAGCCATTTGTCAAGCTTGTACCTCCCCAGCGATATGGATTTCCTTTGAACTTGCATGCATAGGTGGATACCTTTTCTCCAAAAGTCTCTGGTATTTTTTTCGGTTTCTGTGCTTTATCGTTTACCGTTTTCGGTTTTTCCCCTTTTTCTACCAGCTGTACCTGATACGCTTCCATTCGCAGAGATTTTCCGGTCGTTCCCGCTGTTTTTCCGTTCTTTTTCCAGTCGGTCCAACCTTTTTGCTGCACATTTGCACGATAATAAACATCATATTTCTTTGCGATCTCACCTGTCAATTTGATCTCGATTGCTTCTGCCCGCAGACTTTTCCCGGTGATTCCAACTGATTTTCCATTTTTTCCCCAGTCTGACCAGCCATTATCCTGCATATGAAGGCGATAGGTAATTCCCCCGTCTGCCTCTTTTAATTTCACATGCACCGCATCCATGCGCAGATCATAGCCTTTTGTTCCCGCACCTTTTCCGTCTTTCACATATGACATCCAGCCATTTGCCTGTACATGTGCATTATATTGAATCGAAGGTTTCGGTGGCTCAACCTCCTGAATTTCTACTGCTTCTGCCTTCTGAATCGGCATCATTCCAACTATCATTCCAACTGCAAGACACAGTGATAAAATCTTCTTTGCTATTCTTCTTCTTTTCATTTCTTCCTCCATTTCTCAAATATGTTCTCTCGGAGTCTTTTTGTGCCTGATTTTGTGAGATGATTTTTTGTCAGATGTGCACAAATTTATGAGGCGTACGTGGAGCGTACGTTGATTAAATTTGTGTGCATCTGGCAGAAAATCAGCCGCAAAAGCGGGCGCAAGAGAGATTCCGAGAGGACATAAATTACTCTTTTATCTACAATGATTTCTGATCTTCCTGTTTTGAATTATTACAACAGATATGCTGTATGAAATTTATGAGTTCTTTCGGTACTTCCCTTTTTGCTTCCCGAAATCTTAATTATCATAACAGATTTGCAAAAAAAGGTCAATTATTTTGCCATACTTTCTTTATAATTTTGAAACAATTTGACATTTTCCCGTTACATTCCAAATTAAGTTAATTATATCTTTCTCATTTTTTTATAAAAAAAACAGCGAAACCATTTATTTTTTAAATGGTCCGCTGTTTTTTTCGTTCTACTTTATTCTGATACATCCTCTGATCTGCAATATGTAACACATGCTTTACTTGTTCTTCCGATTCATAAGGCTGCAGACAATATCCGATACTGGCCGATATCTCATATGCTTTTGAGGATCGACGGTTATATCTTTCAAACAGATTTTCCAAGCGCTTTTTCCGCTCTCTTCCTTCTTCTTTTGCATAATCCGCAACCCCGATGATATAAAATTCATCCCCGCCTGCACGAACAGACAATTCATTGCTTTTCGAAATCGCATTGACCATGCTGGCGATCACACCGATCGCATAGTCTCCCTCTTCATGACCATATAGATCATTCACTGCCTTCAATCCATCCATGTCTACAACACAGACAAACATACTCTCGCCCGGATGTGCCTGCCGAAACATATTTTCTAATTGTACTTTCATTCCCCGACGATTGTACAAACCGGTCATAGCATCCCGCTCGGAAAATGCCCGAAGCTTATTTTGAACCGCGATCATTTTTAACGCATTATTGACATAACGCACCCAGTTTCTAAATACATGATTAATTTTATGTTCTTGTTCTAAAGAACACTGTAACACAAAATATCCCAGGGAATCACCTAAAAAATGTATCGGGACAAAATAAAATACAGATGCCTCTTTCTGTTCCTCCCGAATATTTGGCAGCATACTTGTTCTTTCAAAGATCTTTCCCCCTGAATTTGTTGCATAATCCCCTTCCAGCATCACATCCATGTCCTTATGTGCCGTAGCGCTGATGACCATCTTCATTCGCTGAGGAAATTGATTTTCCATCCCTTCTTCGATATCCAGCCAATCTTCTCTCAAACAAAGATAACAATGACTGAACGGCTGGATCAAAAACAAGCTCTGATAAATTTTCTCAAAACACTCTTCCGATTCTCCGGTATTCGTCAGTTCTTCATACATATAACTTTCCAAAAGCCTGCTGATCCCGATTTTTTCCTGAATCTCCTCATCATAAAAATTCTGATGTACATTGTACAATGAATCGTTTAATCTGCTTTTCACATAAGCAACATTTTCCTGACATCCACAACTCGCACAGATTCTCAGTCCATCTTCCTCACTGTCGGCTGTATCTTCCACATTTGCTCCAGGTTCGATCTGCCTTCGAATTTCATTGATTGCCTTTCGGGCTGCGACATCTACATCTGGCCGATACGTCGTGATCGATAAATCATTGATCGCTGCTTCCGCTGTTGCATCAAATCCGGTTACGATCACATCCTCCGGTACTTTGATACCTCGCTTTTGGAACCGATTTGCTACACCGATCGCCATATGATCACTGGCACAGATCACTGCATCGGGCTTTTCGAGTTCCCCTGCCACGATCCGATCCGCCAGTTCTTCCCCAGAGTTGTACCAGAAATTTCCATAAAAGATATGTTCCTCTGGAACAGGTATTCCCCGTCTCCCCATTTCGCGCAAAAATCCTGAGAGACGTTCCTCTGAAACATCATGGCCTTTTGTCCCTGTCAAAAAATAAATGTTTTTACAATGATGCACATCTAAAACGTGTGCCGTAATCTTTGAAAATGCAGATGCATCATCTGTATACACGGTCTTATAGTCTCCAAAAGGCAAATCTATACTGACCACCGGCTTTTGAAATTTTTCTAATTTTTTCAATAAAATATCATATAACCACGTCAGATCATTTTTACAAACAGAAAGCGTTCCGATCACAATTCCGTCCAGTTCATTCAAATTCATGATATCATATATGGTCGCTTCCCCTTTCAGATAATCCGGAAACGGATGTGTCACTGCCACTAATGTTGAAAAAACTGCCACATCATAATCATACTTTTTGCACTGTTCAAAAATCCCCTTCATGATTCTATGCTGATATGCTTCCTCTGGATTCGGCAAGATCAAACCGATCAACTTTCTTTTCGTCATGCCCCATACTCCCATCATTTTCTCTATACTGCCTATCTTTTTTTATAGCATTTCATACTCTTTTCCTAATAGTTATCGGCTAGTTTTGAAAAAATCATAGCACTTTTTGGAATTTGATGCAAACTTATTTTTACATTGCCGGATCCACCACTCCATTCGCTTCAAATGCCTGCTGCCGGTCGATACAGGTTCCACATTTTCCACACGGACGTTCTCCTCCCTCATAGCAGCTCCATGTGAGTTCATAAGGAACCTTGAGCCTTAGCCCCTCTTTTACAACCTGTGCCTTGTTTTTCGAAATAAACGGCGCTTCCAGTTTCACCGCATGTCCACTCCCCTCATACACTGCCATATTCATACTTTGAAAAAAAGCTTCGCTGCAATCCGGATACGCATTTCCAGCAGCATCATCTTTGTGTGCGCCATAATAGACCACACCGCATTTTTTCGACAGTGCAAGGCTTGCCGCAGCAGCTAAAAACAGCCCGTTTCGAAATGGCACATAGGTTGTAACCGGTGCACCGTTTCGTTCTTTTAGTTGCTCTTCATAAGATTCCTTGGGAATGTTCCCCGTGGAATGGGAAAGTAGTGAACAATTACTGTCTTCAAAAATATTTGTCAGATCTAGCTCCATACCTTTGATTCCATAATACAATAGAATTTTTTCGGCAGCTTCGATCTCTTTTGCATGTTTTTGCCCATAAAAAATGGATACCGGAATCACATGCTCCCTACCGAAACGCTCAATGGCAAGTCCCAGACAGGTCGTACTATCCACACCACCGCTAAAAAGCACCATTGCGTTTGAACATTCTAATTTGCTCATAAGCTGCCTCCTATCGGTTATCCACTTTTTCCGGGTAAAGATCGTGGTGCGTCAAACGTTCAAATGCCACATTCTCCCAGACCGTACCTTCTTTTCCATAATTACAGTACGGGTCAATGGAAATTCCACCCCGCGGAGTAAATTTTCCCCAGACTTCGATGTATTTCGGATCCATTAAATGGATCAGGTCTTTCATAATGATATTCACGCAGTCCTCATGGAAATCTCCATGATTGCGAAAACTGAATAGATACAGTTTCAAGGATTTGCTCTCCACCATTTTTTCTCCCGGCACATAGGAAATATAGATGGTTGCAAAGTCCGGCTGTCCGGTCATCGGACAAAGGCTTGTAAACTCCGGACAGTTAAATTTTACAAAATAATCATGTTCCGGATGTTTGTTCGGAAACGTTTCCAATACTTCCGGTGCATAATCTGTTTGATAGATTGTTTTCTGATTTCCTAGCAATGTAAGGTCTTTCAATTCCTCCGCTTGACGTCCACTCATTGTACTTCCTCCTTTTTCTGTTTCACAGAGATACTTCCTTTTCCGAATACGCGCTCCAACACTTTTGTCAGGGCAACCCCGCAGACAGCCGGTACCGATTGTCCGATGCAAAGGTTCGCAGCCATTAGCAGATACGGCATATGTACGATTGGAGCCAGCCACAATGCAACTGAAAATCCAGGTACCAAAACGATTGGAAAAAAGATCAGAAAACGCGGCAATTCGAATTTTCGAATCAAAAAGATCAGAAATGATGTCACGATTCCAACAATACATCCTCCGACCATATCAACCAGTCCGAGACCTCCAAGAATATTTGCAATAAAGTTTGCGAGACCAAGCGGTATAACCAAAAACGGGAAAAAATAAGAAAGGGCATACAGGGATGTCGCAATCCGAATCTGATAAGCCCCGAAAGAAAAACTTTGTGTCAGAAAAAGAATGCTGACATAAAGTGCGATGACGGCGCCGGAAATCGTAAGTTTCTGAACGCTGCTTATGTTTTTTTGTTCCATATTTGTTTACCTCCGAAAAAAAATTGCCGTTCACCGGCGGTGAACAGCAACAAAATCACAACAACTGTTTCTAAATTTTCATATAAAAATAAAAGTTGTCCCTAGTTTTGTTTACCGACAGGATGGTCTCGAACTGTCATATCTGGAAGTAACAGACGCGTCTTATTATAGCGCAGGGAAACGGAACTTGCAAGGAAATTTTGTTGGTCATCCCCTATGTTATCTCTCCGCTTTCGTTTCTGTATTCAAATTTATTTTATTTTTAGATACCACTTGATTTTTTCCATGCTGTTTTCCATAATACAAATATTTATCTGCCATTCGGATCACTTCCTCCACATTTTGTCCTTCTGTCGATTCCGCTAATCCATACGTCATGCTCACCTTCACATGATATTGTTCGAAATCGATCTCTGCGCTACAGATTTTATTCTGAATTTTTTGTGCAATCTTTTCAGCATCCATTAACCCACAAAAAGGAAGAATTAAAAGAAATTCTTCGCCTCCCCAGCGACATACGATATCATTCTTTCGAATGGATTGTTGGAAGTTGTTCGATGCCATGACCAATACGGCATCCCCGCAATCATGTCCATAAGTATCATTAATCTTTTTAAAATCATCAATATCCGCTATGATGACACAGTAAACAGATTCCTTTGATGCAGAATTATGTTCAAACTCTTCTACAATACGGCGATTACTCAGTCCGGTGAGTGTATCCGTCATCGAAAGCATTTCAAGCATCATATTCTGTTTCATAAGTTCTTCCTGCAATGAAAGCATAAAGATAATAAACGTACTCATAAAAAAAATGCATGCAAATATCGTGATTCCATAATTAATATTTGACAGCAGTGTAACAACCTTACTTTCTAATGCATGAACCGGAGTGTGATTCCAAACTTTTAATCCGATCAATATGGTGCTGGATATCAGCGTGTAGGAAAATGGATAAAAGTTTTTTGATTGATTTTCCAGTACTAATTCATAATAGCAAATATAAGCAAGCGGTATCGTTGCCACACAGTACAAGGAAAAGTTGCTATCTCTACCTACAATCCATACAGCCATGATAGCATGCAGAATCACTTCAAAATATGACAAATAGAAAAATAAACGATGATTTTGCTTTTTTGCCACAAAAAATGAAATCACATAAACGGTAAGACTCCCGATGTTGAAAATTACCATGACGTATACTTTTGCGTATAAAAACATCAAAATAAATACCGCGTGGCACATAAAAAACATGACCGATATAATTCGCTCTAACATTGTTACGCTATATTCCTTTTTATTTTCCATTCGACCATTGCCATAATCAATGAACCATTTCAGTAGCTCTCTCACCCTTTTCAAAGGCATTCTTCCTTTCTTTTCCAATTTATATTCTAATTATCTTTTCTTCCTCTCGTTTTTTATTATTTCGGCAAAATTCAGCTAATCGATTAGAATAAATTGGTACTGTTCATTCATCCCATCCATATAATGCGTAAACTGGCTTGGTTATTTTTTTTAATATTGGCTATTTCTATAATGCCATTTTGGGTTTATAGTCATGGCAAGATAAAAACTGCAAGAGGCTTTTTCCCCAAAAGCCGGCAGGAAAAAGATTGGAGAAAAAACATGGAAAACAACAGATATGAATTAAACAAAAACCTGGCACAAATGTTAAAAGGCGGCGTCATCATGGACGTTACCACCCCGGAGCAGGCAAAGATTGCAGAAGAAGCAGGTGCCTGTGCAGTTATGGCATTGGAGCGTATCCCGGCTGATATTCGTGCAGCAGGCGGTGTTGCCCGTATGAGTGATCCGAAAATGATCAAAGGCATTCAGGAAGCCGTTTCTATCCCGGTTATGGCAAAATGCCGGATCGGTCACTTCGCAGAAGCTCAGATCTTAGAGGCGATCGACATCGACTACATTGATGAAAGTGAAGTATTATCCCCAGCCGATGATGTTTATCACATCGACAAAACACAGTTCTCTGTACCGTTTGTCTGCGGTGCCAAAGATCTTGGCGAAGCACTTCGTCGTATCAGTGAAGGTGCATCCATGATCCGTACCAAAGGTGAACCTGGTACCGGTGATGTTGTACAGGCAGTTCGTCATATGCGTAAAATGAACAGTGAGATCGCACGCATCAAATCCATGCGTCCGGACGAATTATATCAGGCTGCCAAAGATCTTCAGGTTCCTTATGATCTGGTTCAATATGTACATGAAAACGGAAAACTTCCGGTTGTAAACTTCGCAGCAGGCGGTGTTGCGACTCCAGCCGATGCAGCTCTTATGATGCAGCTTGGCGCAGAAGGTGTCTTCGTCGGATCCGGTATCTTCAAATCCGGCAACCCTGCAAAACGTGCACAGGCAATCGTAAAAGCAGTTACAAACTACACAGATGCAAAATTGATCGCAGAACTTTCTGAAGACCTTGGTGAAGCTATGGTCGGCATTAACGAGCAGGAAATTCAGTTGTTAATGGCAGAAAGGGGCAAATAAGATGGTCATTGGTGTACTTGCATTACAGGGTGCCTTTGCCGAACACATTCAGATGTTAAATCAGCTGGGTGTGGATGCTGTAGAAATTCGTAAAAAAGAAGATTTTGATAAAGATTTTGATGGTCTGATCTTTCCGGGTGGAGAAAGTACCGTTCAGGGAAAACTGCTTCATGAGTTAGATCTGTTTGAAGATATAAAAGCTGCCATCGAGGGCGGGACTCCGGTTTTCGCCACCTGCGCAGGCTTGATTCTTCTGGCAAAACAGTTAGACCAGGATCCTACTGTTCATTTCGGCACGCTTCCGGTCGTCGTTCGCAGAAACGCATACGGACGCCAGTCCGGCAGCTACCATATGGAAGGGGACTTCAAGGGAATCGGTACTATCCCGATGACCTTTATCCGTGCACCGTTTGTGACTCAGGTGTTCGATCCAGAGGTAGAAGTTCTTGCCAAAAGCGGATCGGATATCACAGGTGTTCGTTACAAAAATCAGCTTGCGATTTCCTTCCATCCGGAATTAGACAATGACCTGTCTGTTCATAAATATTTTTTACAGATGATCAAAGATTCCGATCGTTAATTGTATTTCCCTTGTATTTTCACTCCGGCATTTTTTATAAAAAATGCCGGAGTTTTTTGATTTCCCATTTATAGAACCTTTTACTTGTCAAGCTGTCTCTACTTACTCTTTATATGGGTGTAAGTCTTTGCGGGTTCTACTTTATTGGCCACCCGAAACTGTATCGGCCCCACTACTCTTTGAAAAATAGTGACGCGAAAAATATCTCAACCGGGGGATTCCTATGCGGACGTTTCCAAAATTCGGCTGGGTGCGCAAGGCGGGGG
>JBJENW010000048.1:0-23604 GCA_051880395.1 Lachnospiraceae bacterium
TAGCTTCGCTTCCTCTTACAAGCTGTTCCACCGTATTTGCCACTTTTTCCATACTGTAAGCAAGTTTTTCCGTTATTTCAGATAAATTATTTGCACGTTCATTTGACGCTTCTACTTGATCGTTCACTTCGTTTACGGAATACATGATTTTTGTGGATTCTTCTTTCAATTGTTTGATCACTTTCTGCAGTTGTTCTATAAAACCGTTGATTCCAAATACAAGCTGTCCAATCTCATCCACTGATTTCGTTCGGATTCGTTCTGTCAGATCCCCATGGCTCTGTTGTATTTTTTCCACAATTGTTGTCAATTGCCTGCTTGCATCTTTCGCCGGATTCGCGATTGTTCTCTTTACTGCGATTACGCAGATTACCATAAAAATCAAAATCGCGATAATCAAAATCACATCAAAAACTTCCGTCCCAGATACCCTGATATCACTTCTTTGTACCACATACTCATACGCCTTCAGCGTTTCCTGAATCTGATCTGCATCCCCTGTCTGAATGATCTGATTATACTCTTCAAACGTTTGTGCCATCTGCTTGTTGTATTTTTCCACATTTTTCAGTGCAGCTAAATTCAACAGGCAGATCAACACCAACAAAAATCCCAATAGACCTAATAACCCCAACACTTTTTTTCCAATACTTTTCCTCATAGTGTCCTCTCTCCTCCATGGTAGATGCGTAAAACTGCAACGCAGCTCTGATTTTAAGATTCCCCAAATACTTTCTTTAGCACTTCATCCTCTCGTAAGATCTGTTTTGCCAGTTTGCGATACTTTTCTTCATGCAGATACGTATGGCGATATGGCTTTATACTTGGAGCCAAATCAATCGCAGCCTCATAATCGCTACGTTTTAACCCCAATGTTCCCACATAATCCCAGAATCCCGTGTCTGTAAAGATCGTATTTACCCGCACATAGCGATGATCCTGTACCCGGCTCATCAGATAGGTCGCAATTCCGACCTGAATGCCATGCAGCTGTGGACGCTCCAGCAATTTATCCAATGCATGGGAGATCAAATGCTCACTGCCACTGGTCGGTGCACTGCTGCCCGCAATTTCATTTGCAATTCCACTCATAGCCAGCGAATCCACCAATTCCTTCAAAAAAAGATCATCATGAATCGTCTCAAACGGCGTCCGCACAAAACTATTCACGGCTTTTTTTGCGATCATCATTGCAAAATCGTCTAAGACCGTATATCCATTTGCATCTTCATACACCCAGTCATACAGTGCTGTGATCTTAGATACGAGATCCCCGATGCCGGAATATAAAAATTTTTCCGGTGCACTTTTTATGATATCCGTATCTACAATGATTCCGTACGCCAGACGGGCCGGGACCGTGGTCCGTTTCCCATCCACAAGCAGTGATGCACTCGCACTGGAAAATCCATCACTCGACGCCGACGTCGGGACACTGATAAACGGCAGTCTTCTCAAATATGCAGCATATTTTGCCACATCAATTACTTTTCCTCCTCCAATTCCCACGATCGTCTGTGCTTTTGGGGAAATGGAAAATGCAAGCGCTATGATATCCTCGATTTTTGTTGAATCGATTTCCCGATATTCCAAAACCTGCACACCGGCTTCCTTTAATGATGCCATCACTTCCGTTCCAAACAGATCGATCAGATCGTTTCCAAAATAGATCACTGCATTCTCTAACTGATTTGTCTTTAAAAATGTCCCCAGCTGTTTCAGTGTACCTGCTCCCACTTTCAAAATACTCGGGATTGCTATATGACTTGTGCCCATATGAACCTCTTTTCCGTGCGGACCGATTTTGCTGCATTACATTCTGCCGCTTTCCGCACTATGTATCTATTCTTTATTTTTTCTTTTTCTTTTTTACCACAGGGGATGCTTTTTCCTCATCCATACGCTTTTTTTCACGGCTGAGTGCCGCCGCAAGAACACAGAACCCATATATTCCTGTAAACAGCGCTGTAAAAACGGACTCCACTTGAAGCACATTCGAAAGAACCGCCGCTCCCATATTTAATCCGATGTGTAACAGCATCACAAGGATCAGATTCTTTTTCCACTCATTTGTCCGCAGACCATACCACAAAAGCATTGATACCCCTACCTGAAATGCAATGGAAAAAATCCGTTCCGCACCGCCCAGCAAAACAGTTCCACCGTTTGCTTGTGCCGCTGTGTCCGCTCCCTGTGCCAATGCGATCATCGTTGCTTCATCTGCCAATCCTACCAAAAGAACTGCTTCCAAGCCGCCCTGACCAAGGCCGAACGCCATTCCGTCCCAGGCATCCTCCTGTTTTTTTGCACTCAGTTTCAAAAACAGATATCGCACTGCCTCCACGATCAGTGCGCTGCATACACCGTACAAACAGGCGCTGACTGCCGTATTTTCCTTTAAGAGACCAACCGCTCCAAACATTGTTGTAATCGGGAACAGTACCACCTGCCCCACCAGAAACGAGGCCATTCCGAATAAGAACGGACGCATCGGCGCACATCCTTTTTTTGTCATTACCATTGTTCCGATGATCGGTATCCCGAAACAGATCACCACATTGATAAGTAAACAAATTTCCTGTAAAATTAATGTCGTATTCATTGTTCTTCTCCTTTTCCTTCAGTTCCTTTTTATTATATACTGAAATCGAAAAAAAGAGCAACCTTATCCAACATTTTTATAAATGAAATTTCTGGGTCGCAGTGTTCAGTTCTTCCGCTAACTGCGCCAGATTTTCCGATGTTGCACTGACATCCACCATAGCCGATGTACATCCACTGATATTTCCCTGAATTTCTGTTGTTTTTTCCAGAGAATCATTGGTTGTAAGTTCCACATGACTGATCGCTGTATTTGCTTCTGTGACTACCTGACGGATTTCGCTTACCATATTCAGGATCATCTGAGACATTGCATCCATCTGATCGGAATCCTCATAATAATTCTGCCCGGTCTCCTGATATTGATCCATCTGTGGTTTGATTCTCTCATCAATAAAATTTAATAACGCCTGTCCATTTTCTGATAATTCTGCAAATGCACTTTGCACCTTCTCAATGGTTGTCTGAATCGAATCAATACTCTTTCCTGTCTCCTCTGCCAGCTTTCCAACCTGATCTGCGACTACTGCAAAACCTTTTCCCATCTCTCCTGCTCTAGCCGCTTCAATCGATGCATTCAAAGACAACAGATTGATCTCGCTTGAAATATCCGCGATCACATTTGCCATGGTCCGAATCTCTTCCACCACTTTTCCAGCCTCGATGCTATTTCGAATCTTTCTTTCCTGCTCTTCATAAATTTGATTGCTTTCCCTGATCGCTTTTTGAGCTTCTTCTTGTACCACCAACGCTTTTTTCCTGCATTCAGCAGAGTGCTCACTCTGCGAGGACGCCTTTTCTTCCAACTGCTGAATGTTATCATTAATTTTCTGCATATATGTATTCACATTCTGCACAGAATCCAGGTTTTCTTTACTTCCAGAGACTACTTCTTTTGTGGAAGAATCAATCTCCTCAATACGTGATGTGATTTCTTCGGTTGTCGCATACAATTCTTCTCCTGACGCACTGACATTCGACGCATTGTCCACAATTATGAGCATAGAATCTTTCATATTCTCTGCCGCCTGATTCAGATGTTCACAAGTTTCGCCAAATTCATCTTTTCGCGTAATCTTAATCTGATATCCTAAATTTCCATCTGCAAGTTCTTTTGCAAATTTCTGCATCTGCAATAAAGGCTTTCGGATTCTGTTCGCAATAAAAACAGCGACAACCGTTCCTAAAATCATTGCAAAAATCATGATTCCGATCATAAAATTTCGCAATGACTGTAAATCCTGCAGCGCTTCTTTTTCCTGGTATACCATTGCCAGTGACCATGTTGTTCCTTCTACCGGAGTATACGCACAAATATAGTTTTCCCCTTCATAAAAATACTCGGATACGCCGGTTTTCCCAGCCATCATGGCTTTCTGAACATCAATATATTTTTTGTATTCGGCATTATTTGCATACGTTTCCACATCATTTTGCCCATCTTGTACTTTTTGGATATCCCGATCCGCAATTCGTTTTCCTGTTTCATCGATCAAATATGCATATCCGTTTTTTCCCGCCTCGATTTTTTGAACGATCGCATTAAAATCCTCCGCTGTACTGACACCACCAAGAACACCTACGATTTCATCTTGATTGTTTCGAATCGCCGCCGTTGTGACCATGATCAACTTCTGATCCGACTCACTAAACAATGGCGTCGTTGTGTAAGAATCTCCTTTTAAAGAAATCTGAAAGTTTTGCTTATCTCCGATATTAAACACATCTTTTCCTGGCAAATGCGTATCTCCATTTGCATCAGACACCTGAATGCGCTCATAACCCAATCGCTCTGTTTCCGATACAATAACCGGCTCCTGCTCTTTCCAATCCATACCAAAAATAGATTCCCGTCTTGCAAGGGTTTCAATCTGCGTCTTTTTTTCATTCAAATGATCTGTTAAAAGTTCCGCATTCTCTTTCACACGGCTCTGTAAAGATTCCTCTGTGTTTTGTCGAATGATCCCTCTGCTCTTGCTGTACGAAAAAAAGATTAAAATTCCACAGACAAACAACAGCAATACTGCCAATTGAATGATCAGCTGCACACCGATACTATGAATTCCCATACTGTTTTTTGTAGCCGCCTTGCTTTTCTTTGTTTTCTTATTCACACAATCCCCTCCGAACTAAATAATCTTTTATTCTATATTTCGACCATTTTTATAGAATTTGTTATACAGAGCAGCAAAAAAAGCTGTGAATGAAAACAACATTCACAGCTTTTTTTTATAAATCCAAATCTGCAATAATTTCTTTTAATGTGTCTGCCGATGCATGCAGCTTCGCTGTTTCTTCCTCGCTTAAAGAAATCGGTACCCTTGTCTGCACGCCCTGTTTTCCGACAATCGCTGGTAAACTCAGCACCACATCATTGATTCCATAATCCCCCTCGATCAGACTCGAAACTGGAAGAATCGATTTTTCATCCCGAATGATCGCTTCACAGATTCTGCGAACCGCCATCGCAATGCCATAATAAGTTGCATTCTTTTTCGAAATAATCTCATACGCGCTGTTTTTCACGCGTTCTGCGATGGATTCCATCGATTCTTCATGTTCAAAATGTCCTCTCATTTCACAAAATTGATCCAACGGCACTCCGGAAACATTCACACTGCTCCATGCCGCGATCTCACTGTCCCCATGCTCTCCGATGATAAAAGCATGTACACTCCGGCTATCCACATTCAAATGTTCTCCCAATTCATATTTTAATCTTCCTGTGTCAAGAACCGTACCCGATCCAATGACCCTCTCTTTCGGAAAGCCGCTGAGTTTCAAAGCCGTATACGTCAAAATATCCACCGGATTCGATACGATCAAGAGAATACCGCCACATTCCTGCTTTTTGATCTCCGGAATGATCGATTTAAAAATATTGACATTTTTATGCACCAGATCTAACCGCGTCTCGCCTTCCTTTTGTGCAGCACCGGCTGTCACAATGATAATTCCGGCATCTTTGATATCTTCATACGTTCCGGCATAGATCTTCATCGGTCTTGCAAACGGAACGCCATGGCTGATATCCATTGCTTCCCCTTCTGCACGCTGCTTATTTGCATCGATCAGAACCAACTCCGAAAACAGACCACTCTGCATCAATGCAAATGCCGATGCAGATCCGACAAATCCACAGCCGATCATAGCTGCTTTTCTTTGATTTACCACTACTTGTGACATAAGATTCCTCGCTTTCTTTTTTTGTTATTACTCTTATCATAACATAGTTTTTCCCAGAATCCCACCTATAAACCTAAAATCAATAAAAATAATCATCAAAATTTATAATTGTCACTAAATTTCGTTTTTTCCCATGCCTCGGAATTCGTGTCCTGCCATCAACAGTGCTGTCACCATCGCCATGCCATCCGAAATCGGTCCTGCATACAAAATACCGGAAATACCGAAAATTCGAGGTAATAATAAAATCAATGGCAATAAAAAAATAATCTGTCGTGTCAGCGATAAGAAAATTCCGCGATACGGTTTCCCGATCGATGTAAAAAAGGAGGATGTGATCGGCTGTAAAAAATTTGCAAACGTAAAGAACAAGAAAATTCGCAGATAGTTTGTTCCAAATTCAAAATATGCTTCATCTGCTTCTCCAAATAATGCGATCAACGAATGTGGTGCAAGCTGAAATAATGCAAAAAAAGCGATTCCGATCACAGCTCCGGCTTTTGCTGCAAAAAAATATGCATCTTTCACACGTTGATAATTTTTAGCTCCATAATTATATCCTTCAATCGGCTGCGCCCCCTGCGAAATACCGATGACGATCGCAAAGAAGATCTGATTGAGTTTCATTACAATTCCGGCACATGCCAGTGGAATTGTCTGCCCATACTCCGACAAGGCCCCGTAATATGTCAGAGACTGATTCAGCACGATCTGAACCACTGTCATAGCAAGCTGATTAAAACACGATGCCGTTCCAAGCGACATCACCTGCGTTGTATACCGGACATACGGGCGAAAATGTTTTCCCTGCAGCGAAACAGTTTTAAAATGGCGAAGATACCCCATTACCAACGCTCCCGACAACATTTGTCCAAAGATCGTTGCCAACGCCGCCCCTTTCATTCCCCAGCCAAATGCAAGCACAAAAATAGCATCCAAAACTATATTGACCACTGCTCCCGACAAACTGCAGAGCATCGTCATTTTCGGACTCCCATCTGCCCGAATCAAGTGTCCACCGCCCACCGTCACAAGCAGAAACGGAAAACCGATTGCTGTGATGCGCACATATGCTTCTGCCAGGCTAAGTACTTCATCCGGCGAGCCAAAGAACCGTAAAAGTGGCTCCAAAAACGCTTCCGTCACCGCAAATAGAAACAGCCCGCAATTTATCAGCATTGCAATGCTGTTTCCCACATAATATGGGGCATCGTCTTCTCTCTTTTCCCCCATTGCCAGATTAAAATTCGATGCTCCTCCGATTCCAAACAATAATGCGATCGCTGTACAGATCGTCGCCAGTGGAAACGCGACATTCGTTGCCGCATTTCCAAGCGGCCCCACCGTCTGTCCAATAAAAAGCTGATCAACGATATTATATACTGCACTGACCAGCATTGCTACAATACTCGGAAAAGCAAATTTTCTCATCAATCGACTGATTTTTTCCACCCCAAGTAGGTTTTCTCTTTTCCGTTCTTCCATTTTTTCCTCCTTCCCTGTTTTAATGTTCTCTCCAATGAAAACGAAGTCAAAAAGTGAACACACGCAAAAAGAGCCGCGCATTTCAACATACTGCGGCTCTTTTCGAAATTTTTATAAAGACATCTGTCTAATCACGATGTTTGGAGAACTTGTCATTCTCATAACGTTTCAGATTTTCTGTGATCTGACGATTATCTGCCTGTGAGATCAAAGTATCTCTGTTTTTCTTAGACGGTAATACATCTGCATAACGGCTCGGACCACCGACGCAGCCGCCTTCGCATGCCATACCTTCAATAAAGTCTTCCGGCAATTTTCCGACTTTCATAAGTAACAGAGCTTTTTTACAATCAGCCGCACCGTTTGCACGACAAACTTTTACATCGCATTCCTGATCAGTTTCTTTCATGTATTCTAATACGGAATCTGTTACACCACCGGAATTTCCATAACGTTTTCCATATACACTGGAATCCTGATAAGTATTTGCTTTTGGCTGAAGCGCAACACCTTTTGCATTCATCATTGCTTCAATCTCATTATAAGTTAATACATAATCTGCATTTCCTTCAATTTTCTGATCTACAACTTCTGATTTTTTGGCAACACATGGTCCAATGAATACCGTTATAGCTTCCGGATTTCTGGACTTGATCAAACGGGAGATCATACACATTGGAGATACTGTTGTTGAAATCTTATCCTCTAATTCTGGGAAGTGTTTCCGGATCATATTTACAAATGCCGGGCAGCAGGATGTCGTCTTTTTCTCACCATTCTTATAAGCCTCGATCCATTCTTCTGCTTCACTCTGGGTCGTAAAGTCTCCGCCAAGTCCAACTTCGATCATGTCTTTAAATCCTAATGCCTGCAATGCTTCTCTCCAACTCTGCATCGTAATATCCGGACCGAACTGTCCTTCCGTTGCCGGTGCGAGCATCGCATACACTTCTTTTCCTTCACGAATCGCATTGATCACGCTGACAACAAACGTTCTGGTTGCGATCGCACCAAACGGACAGCTATGGATACATTTACCGCAGCGGATACATTTGCTCTCATCGATCTGAGAAATACCATTCTCATCATATGTAATCGCATCCACCGGACAACTGAACTTACACGGACGTTTCAAATGTGCGATCGCATTAAACGGACAGGCCTGCGCACATTTTCCGCACTCTTTACATTTGTTCGGATCGATTTTGGAACGATTCTCGCCTTCGCTGATCGCTCCGAATGGACAGGCATTTACACAAGCTTTTCCTGCACAATTCTGACAGTTATCTGTTACAACATAACCGGAAATCGGACAGCCTGCACAAGCAGAAGTGATGACCTGAACAATATTTCCGTCATCATTGGCTGTCGTTGCTTTTCCTTCTGCAAGACGGATTCTCTGGCGAACAACCTCACGCTCTTTATATACACAACAACGGAATTTTGGAAGTGGTCCCGGAAGCATTTCCATCGGAATCAGCTCTTTTGCTTCTTCCAGATCACCTGCATACGCATGTTTTGCAACTTCCTCAAGCACTTCGAGTTTAATTTTCATTACATTTTCATCTGCAAACATATTTTTTTCCTTTCATAACAAACTACAGTTTCTCTCTTTCGGTGTTTTACCGAACATATCGCTACTATTATACATGGAAAACAGCAGTTTGACTAGATTGTTTTTTGTGCAAAATCAGATACATTGTATTCTTTCATCCATTCCATATATAAATTTCTATTTAGCCTATTAATTCTTATGCGGACGTTTCCGGGATTCGGCGGGGAGATTCGCACTGGGGATCTCCCCGCCGAATCCCGGAAACGTCCGCATCGAAAATCCCCCATTGAGATCGGTTTCATTATCCTAAAACTTCCGGTACACGCTCCGTCAATTCGTAAAGGCTTTGAATTTTCGGCACTTCTGTATCGATCGTTCCGAAACCGTATGCCGCATGGATAAATGGCAGTCCGGCCTGCATTGTTGCATTGTAATCGCCTTGGATATCGCCGACATACACCGCTTTGCCTAACTGGTTTCGTTCTACCACAAGCCGGATATTCTCGCCTTTCTGCAGATTGTTATCTCCAAAGCAGGCGATATCATCAAAGTAATGTCCAAATCCATAATGTTGCAAAAACGCCTCAATATAACCCGACTGGCAGTTGCTGACAATATACAGATGATAGCCCATCTCTTTTAATTTTGTCATTGTCTGCTCAAATCCATCGTAAAGATTACCGCCATGTTCTGCCAGATATTCATTTTCATAATCTGTACAGACATTCATGACCTGAATCGGATCTTTCTCATCTTCGAAAAAAATATGCGCAATCTCATCCATCGGTTTTCCCATCACAGACTGAATATCCTGCAATGTGATCACGCGGTCCTGTTGCAGTTTCTTCTGCAGTGCTTCCGTCCAGGAATGTGCGACATTCTCGGCAGAATCCCATAGTGTTCCATCCATATCAAAAATTACACCTTGTTTCATCTTTCTTTTCCTTTCCTGATCAAACCTGTTTTCATTGTCATAAAATAGATAAACTGTTCTTTCTCTGCAACCTCTGTCTCTAAGAAGAAAAACAGGCAGTGCACGCTATGTTTACTATGTGTACTGCCTGTTTTTTTATTCCATCAAATCCATTTATTTTACTGCATCGATTGCTTTTCCAATATCATGGCGCATATATTTATTCTCAAACTGCACCCATTCGGTTGCTTCATATGCTTTCGCGCGTGCTTCCTTCAAATCCGAACCAAGTGCGGTGATACCAAGTACACGTCCACCGTTTGTCACAATCTTTCCATCCTTTAACGCGGTCCCCGCATGGAAACAGAAATAATCGTCTTTTCCGTCAAAGTTCTCTAAGCCGCTGATCGGGAATCCTTTTTCATAGGAAACCGGATATCCGTCTGATGCCAATACAACACATACCGCTGCATTGTCTTCAAACTGAAGATCGATCGTATCGAGTTTTCCGTCTACGCAGGCTTCCATGACATCAATAATATCATTCTTCATACGTGGTAACACAACCTGCGCTTCCGGATCACCAAAACGTGCATTATACTCTAACACTTTTGGTCCATCTTCCGTTAACATCAGACCAAAGAAAATGACTCCGGTAAACGGACGGCCTTCTGCAGCCATTGCATCTACAGTTGCCTGATAGATGTATTTCTTGCAGAACGCATCTACCTCTTCGGTATAGAACGGACTTGGAGAAAAGTTCCCCATTCCTCCGGTATTTAATCCCTGGTCACCGTCTTTTGCACGTTTATGGTCCTGTGCAGAAGACATGATCTGAATTGTTTTTCCATCTACAAAAGATAATACAGAAACCTCTCGACCGGTCATAAATTCTTCTACTACCATATGATTTCCGGCAGAACCGAATTTTTTATCTTCCATGATCTCTTTCACTCCGGCTTTTGCTTCTTCTAATGTATTGCAGATCAGCACACCTTTTCCAAGTGCCAGACCATCTGCTTTCAACACGATCGGCATTTTTGCTGTTTCCAGATATGCCAACGCTTTCGCCGGATCATCGAATGTTTCATATCCTGCTGTCGGGATATTGTATTTCTTCATCAAATCTTTAGAAAATGCTTTGGAGCCTTCCAAAATTGCTGCATTTTTACGCGGTCCAAACACTTTCAATCCTTCTGCTTCGAAGACATCTACAATACCGCCAACCAGCGGATCATCCATTCCTACGATGGTAAAATCAATTTCTTTTTCTTTTGCAAATGCAACTAATTTATCAAATTCCATCGCACCGATTGACACACACTCTGCAATCTGTGCAATACCGGCATTTCCCGGCGCACAATAAATTTTATCTACACGCGGACTTTTTGCTACGCTTGTCGCGATTGCATGTTCACGTCCGCCACTTCCTACGATCAATACTTTCATGGGCTTTTCTCCTATTTCTTTATGCTTCGTCTACAACTGCTTTTCCATCCACAATATGCACCCGACCGTTCGCGATCAGATTGATCGCTTCCGGTAAAATCTTCCATTCTGCTTCTTCCATGACACGACGCTGCAGAACCTCCGGGGTATCCCCGTTTCTGACAGAAACCGCTCTCTGCAGAATGATCGGACCAGTATCCGTTCCTTCATCCACAAAATGAACCGTTGCACCCGTCACTTTTACGCCGCGGTTCAGTGCACCTTCATGCACTTTCAATCCATAATATCCGGTTCCACAAAAAGATGGGATCAGAGAAGGATGAATATTGATGATCCGATACTTATAGGCACGAATGATCTCCGGCGGGATTACAACTAAAAATCCTGCCAATACGATCAGATCCACCTCGGCCTGCTGCAGACATTCTAACAATGCCTTGTGGAATACATCACGACTCTCATAGTCTTTCGGTGAGACACAAACTGCCTCCACACCATGTTTTTTTGCGCGCTCCAATGCATACGCATTCGGATTATTGCTGATAACGATCGAAAGCTCTGCATTTGTAATCTTTCCACTATCCAATGCATCCATAATTGCCTGCAGATTTGTTCCGCCACCGGAAACTAATACAGCCACTCTTAGCATAATGTAACTCCTTTTTCACCGTTTTCGATCTTACCGACGATATACGGTGTCTCACCAGCTGCTTTGATCGCCTCCATTGTTTTGTCTACATCCGCAGGATCAACAGCCAATACCATACCGATACCCATATTGTATGTATTATACATCATCTTCTCTTCCACTTCGCCGACACGTGCCATCATTTTAAAGATTGGCGGTACCGGGTAACTGTCTTTCTCGATCACAGCGCGTTTGCCTTCCGGAAGCATACGCGGTACATTTTCATAAAAACCACCGCCAGTGATATGGCTGCATGCTTTTACGGTAACACCTGCTTCTTTAATAGAACGCAGTGCTTTTACATAAATCTTTGTCGGTGCAAGCAGTGCTTCTCCGAGTGTTGTTCCTAATTCGTCATGATACGTATTTAATGTTTCTTTATCCATTTTAAAGATTTTACGAACCAGTGAAAAACCGTTGGAATGTACACCGGAAGATGCCATACCGATCAGCACATCATTTTCTTTGACATCTTTTCCTGTGATGATATCTTTTTCATCCACAACACCAACTGCAAAACCAGCCAGATCATATTCATCTTCCGGATAAAATCCCGGCATCTCCGCAGTTTCTCCACCGATCAGTGCCGCATTTGACTGTTTACATCCTTCTGCCACACCACTTACGATCGTCGCGATCTTTTCCGGGTAATTTTTTCCACAGGCAATATAATCCAAGAAAAACAATGGCTCACCGCCTGCACAGGCGATATCATTGACACACATTGCCACACAATCGATTCCTATGGTATCATGCTTGTCTAACAGAAATGCAAGTTTCAATTTGGTTCCTACACCATCTGTTCCGGATACGAGGGTTGGTTTTTCCATATCCTTGAATGCAGCCATGGAAAATGCACCGGAAAATCCACCTAAGTTTGTCAAAACTTCCTTACGCATGGTTTGCTGTACATGCTCTTTCATCAGCTCTACTGATTTGTATCCTGCTTCAATATCTACGCCTGCGTTCTTGTAATCCATTAATTTTTCCTCCTAAAATACAACTCTCTTTATGGCTTCTATCGGACGCTTTCGTCCGTTTCTCACTTCTTATTTTGTATAGTTTTTATAGCCGACTTCCTGCAGTTTTGCATCTTTTGCCTGTACCTGCTCTTTTAATTCTTCTGAATATTTTTTCAGTCGCTCTAACAGTTCCGGATCACTGGTTGCTAAAATTTTTGCTGCAAGAAGACCTGCATTTGCTCCACCGTTGATCGCTACCGTAGCTACCGGAATTCCGGTCGGCATCTGTACGATGGAATACAGAGAATCACGTCCTCCCAATGATGTCGTATGCATCGGAATACCGATGACCGGCATTGGGAATATTGCTGCGCACATACCCGGAAGGTGAGCCGCCATACCGGCACCTGCGATAATGACTTTAAATCCTTTTTCTTCTGCGGTTTTTGCATACTCAAAAAAGATATCCGGTTCACGATGTGCTGAAATGATCGTCATCTCATACTCAATTCCTAATTTCTCCAAGATATCTGCTGCTTTTGCCATAACCGGCATGTCTGAGTCACTGCCCATAACAATTCCAACTTTTGCCATACTGATTCTCCTTTTCTATCTTACCTGTTTTACACTTCTTCTTTCATTGTAGACGCATTTTATTAAAAATGAAAATTAATAATTATTATTTCATTCATTAGTATATCTAATTAATCTAACGGCTCATTCAATTCCTCACATCCCGGCACGACAAATCTGCCATCCAGAATAATATCGGCTGTACTTCCATCCGCATGGATCGCTGTGATCGCTCCCAGCTCATCATACGGAATCGTAATATCCGTATGACAATTAAAGTATGCTTTCGACGGATCCTCTTTTCGAAGCAGCGTGATCTCATTGTCCCGCGCCACGATCGCCTTACCGTCCGGATTATATGTCATCACATCCTCTTCCTGTGAATAACAGGTATCTCCAACTGCAAAGTGCGGTCCCGTTTTTTCTGCGATCAAAATCGGCATTTTCTCTGCAATATCAAAATCCCGTGCCATCCGATACGCTGTCGTATTCGTTCCGATCGCGAATTCTCCGATCGGTAATGTCTCATGCTGAAATAACACATTCTCCTTGATATACGCTTTGTTTTCCTCTTCCGTCGGGAAATTTTTGCAAGTATAGGATTTGATTTTTCCGTCTTCAAATTCTAATTCCAAATCCAGATACTGCAGTTCATTCAGGTACACCTGCGTCACATGCAGAACACCGTTTGTTCCCGTTAAAATCGGAGATGTAAAGACTTCACCAACCGGAATATTGACATCGGCCACACAGTTTTCAAAATTTGTCTGCTTCGCCGGATCACTTAACGTATGCAGCTGCACATACAAATCGGTATGATTTTTCCCTTTTCCTGTGATATGCACCGTCTTTGCCGTATCTAACACGTCAATAATCTTCTGCTGCATCGTTTGATATTTCTTATAGTCCAGCGTATTGATCTCCACTGTTTTTCGGAAGATGGATTCAAAATCTTTTCCAATCTCCGGAATTGGATACGCAATGATCGTAAAGCTTCTTTCCTCACTCGGAATATACTGATTTACCATCTGATTCAGTTCATTGCGATAATAAACATTCAATTTCTGCTGTTTCTCGTCGTATTGCAACGCCTCTTTTTTATTGACCGGTTCAAATGTCTTTTCTCCAAAAATCTCCATAACCGCCGGTCCCGCAAACGCATGCGCTTTTTCCTTATTCTGCTCATAAGCGGTATGATAAGATTCCAGTCTGCGCTCAACAAACGCCTTATCCAGATAAATCGCACTATCCGCTTTATGATCATACGTAAACTGACGATTTGGTTCCACCGCATACACGCCGTTTCTGCCATTCATTCTTCCCTGGAACGAATCAAACGCACCGCGGTAGATCGTCGGCTTTAATCCCATTTTCTCAAAATTCTTTATCGCTGCACGGATCATACGCTCAAAACCGATCGGATAACGGATATTCACCGCCTGCTTTTTGGAAAGATCTTTTCCAGCCATTTCAAATCCGATCCGGTATCCTTCCGTAAACGTATCCGCCATACTCTGAATTTCCTCTTCGGAAAACTGATTGAAAAATTCCGCCATTTTTCGCTCATTTTCTCCGATATAAGTTCCATACTGATACAGATACTGTGGACTTGAAAGATCCGATTCCATCACGATTCTCGTAAAGAAATCGTACGCCGGATCACATTGCTCTTCCACACGTTTTTGTGCAAAGACCTCACTGTAATCATGATAAAAACTCCGAATGATCTCATCTAACTCTTTTTCCGATACCGGTTCCTGTTCAAAACAATTGAACACTTCCACGAACAGCTCACAAAAAATCGTAAATTCATATTTACAGCCTTCGAATGCATACGGAATTAAAGCATACAGTTCTGCCGTTAAAAAAGATAACATGCGCCCCTGCACTTCAGTCAGCTGTGCGACCGCATATGCCGGATTTGCGAAAGATGTTTCATAATTCTTTGGCAGAATATCCGAAAAAAGTTCCTCGTTTGTCTGCTCACATTCCGCCAGTGAGCGCTGTTCTAAAATCCCGTTTTCCTTTTTTTCTAAAATTTCTGCCGCCTGCAAAATAAATGCCGCATTTTTTTGAAAACACCTGCTGAGTGCGTCCGTTTCCAGTTGTTCCGATGTAATTTCCTTTATACGCTCCAGAATCAATGCATAACGTTCTGCAACTGCCTCATTTTCTTCCTGTTTCCGCTGCTGATAATCCATATTTCGTTCCTCCTTACACCATAAATCCATATCCATAGATGCCAACCCAGATCACAGTCGAAAGCAATGAAAGGAACGTACCCAGATTTAAGAAGAAGCGAAATTTATCTTCTTCTTTGTATCCATTCACTGCCACGATCAATGCACTGACAGACAGAAACAGCGCAAGCAGACCCACACTTCCCAGATAGACACTTCCGTTTCCCTTTTTTACAAACGACTGCTCGACTGCCAAGATCAGTGATGCCAGCGATACACCTGAAAGAACCGTTGCTGTAATTCCTTTTTTTGACTGTTTTTTTGCTGTGAATTTATAATTTCTTCTTGCCATAATAACATTTTCGAACTGCCTGTATAATTTTAAAACACAGGTATCCCGCCAGACCTCCTAACGTATTCAATATAAGATCATCGACATCAAAACTACCCGTCTTCGAAATGAGCTGAATCACTTCCACCGACAAACTGAGTTCAAAGCTCAGCAACACCGTATGAAACACATTTCTGCACCGGTATGACAAAATCGGAACCAATATACCAAATGGCATAAACGCCACCACATTTCCAACGATATTTAACATCATCGGTGCGATTCCAACGACATCCCGATACATCCAGAATCTTTGAATTTCACGAAACGGAATCAGATTATAATGATAGTCCGTCCCGAATTTCGTCCTTCCCAAAATTTCTGCGAAAAATAAAAAATAGAAAAGCAAAATCAAATAAGCGATAAAAAAAAGAGCAAATATCCATTTCTTTTTTTGATTTTTTTTCATTGCTCCATATTCTCGATTCTAAAAGGTGATGTTTGATTTCTCTTTGATCAGCTTTGCTCCACTGATGATCGTTAAGACACCACACACGGCACCCACAGCGATCATAATGATTCCCATGATAATGTTCGTGACACCTGTATGTTTCATCACTTTATACACTTTTTCGTTCATGATTTCCCTCCGTTTCAAAAGATATCCCGTCTTTATTTTGCACCATATTCCTCATAATATTTGTCAATTGCTGTCTTGATCTGATCGTCGATCACAATTTTTCCGTTTCTCTCTTTATTGTAAAGATATTCTACCACATCATCCATGCTTACAATGGCATTTGCAGGGAATCCATACTTCTTTTGAATTTCATCTAATGCACATTTTTCACTCTCTAATCCGCGTTCCATACGATTCAGAGAAACCATAAGACCAATGATCTCTACATCGCCCTGTGCCTGAATGATCGGGAATGTCTCGGCAATGGATTTTCCGGAAGTCGTCACATCCTCAATGATCACGACACGGTCACCGTCTTTGATCTCACTTCCCAGTAAAATACCAGTATCTCCATGGTCTTTGATCTCTTTTCGGTTGGAACAATAACGAATCTCTTTTCCGTACAAACGGCTGAATGCAATTGTTGTCGCCACGCTGAGCGGAATTCCCTTGTAAGCTGGTCCAAATAACACATCGAAATCGTCTCCATAGTGTTCATGAATCGCTTTTGCATAGTATTCGCCTAATTTCTGCAGCTGTGTACCAGTCACATACGCGCCCGCATTCATAAAAAACGGAGATTTTCTACCGCTCTTTAACGTAAATTCTCCGAATTTCAAGACATCACACTCTACCATAAAATCGATAAATTCCTGTTTGTACTGTTCCATTTTTTCAAATCCTCCTATAATAAACGGCAACTCTGCCGATTTCTTTCACATTTCTTTTATACTACCATAATTTAAGGAAGTGCGCAATCGCTTTTGAATGTGTAAACAACAAAAATAAAGTAAAAAAAATGAGATGCACTAAACTTTGCTGCTCAATCGTGTTATCTTATGAAGGGAGGTTAAAAACGCATATGCTAAATTTACAAAAAGAAGAAGAATATACGCGCGTAGTCGAACAGTTTTCCGACATGATCTTTCGCATTGCTTACCAGAACCTGTTTCAAAAACACGACGCGGAGGATGTGGTACAAGATGTTTTTTTGAAACTTTTAAAATGCAAAAAAATATTTCAAGACGAAGAACACTTAAAATCCTGGCTGATTCGCGTGACGATCAATCAATGTCTGGATTACAAAAGAAGTAAGTTTTATCAGACAACGGTTTCCCTGGAAGATTTCGATGTTCCCTATGAACCGCAGGAACGCTGCCTGCTCGAAGAATTGTCTCAGCTTCCGGCGGACGAGAGAAACATCCTGTATCTTTATTATTATGAGGGATACACCATCAAAGAGATCGCAAAAATTCTTGGGAAACTACAAAACACTGTCAATTCGAAATTGACAAGAAGCAGAAAAAAATTGAGAAAAATAATGGAGGCGGATTATGGATTACAATGAAAAATTATATAAACAGACACTCGATAAACTGACTCTGGACGATGCCGAAAAAGAAAAAGCCAAACGCTTATTTACCACCGCAGATTCCAAAAACAACCCTGCTAAAATCACGAAATTTTTGAAACCTGCGATCGCTGTGGCCTGTGCAATTGCCATTCTCATAACAAGCAGTGCTTTCATACCGAATTTTCCGAATGCATGGTTCCATACATTCACTGGAAAAAAATCCAATGAAAATTCGTGCACACTCACCGTTTATGCGCAGGAGCTTACCAAGAATGAACGCGTATCACTAAAAAATTTTTCCTCTATTCATCACTATGGTGGTCTGCTCGATCGTGAAAACAAGCTTCAAACGTTCGATTGCGAATTTCCTGTAACATGTAAGGGGAAAAATATCAAAACAATTACCTATTCTATCGACGGACCTGCTTATTTTGAGAATCGTTATCCAGAAGGCCATTCTATCCTGACAGACGGAATCAATGCCGACCTTCCGGATACTCTAAAAAAACAGATAGAAGAAGATAAACCTTACCACGACTTTTCCGATTTTTATGAAAATAAAAAACGTCTAGAAAATGAATATCGTCAATACCAATCATTTACTGTAAACTACCAAAAGCAGCATGGCGATTGCAATGATATCAGTATTGAAGTTCGATCTGATCTATTAGACACAGAAAAAAAACAACTATTTTCCAAAAAGTATGATGCGCTCTTTGATCGTATCATGACCATTAATGATCAGAAACAAATGATTGATTTTCTTCTCGAAGATCTTGTCATCACCTGCACAATTACTTTTGATGACGGTTCCATCGAGGAAAAACAAATTTCCTTAGAAAGCGAAATTGACGATGAAGATCCAGATTACGAAAGCCTAAGCCCTCTTTTTCGCTTGAAATAACCAAATGTGCGTTTGACCAAAGATTGAATTCTTTGGTCAAACGTTTTTTAAGATGCTTTTTTCACTGCATTTTCAATCGCCTTTTTTATCACTTTACTCGAATTCGTTGCTCCACTGACAGCATCTACATCCAAACGCTGTTTTTCCTTCACCGCATCTGCCATCTGCTCTGCCGGTTTTCCGCGTTCATTTCTATGCTCTAAAATACGGATCGAACGGATTTTATTCTTCTGGATTTCCACTGCCACTTTCGCATAGATATATCCGACATCGCAGTCCCCTTCATATATGCCATCTGAAGCATTTTTCGTTCCTGCCCTTTTATCGTATGGCAAAACACGATCAACGCAATCAAGAGAATCACACTGCCGATTCCTGTCAGATTCACCCAGATATCCCGATTTTTCCACACTGGGAAAACAACAATCAGATGTAGCACACAAAACACTATGATACACACACTCAATGGGTTATGCAATTTCATCAAACAACGATCATCCAGCCTTCGATTTTTTTCTTTTTCCTTTCGGAAAGTGCTCCCTTATTCAACCCTGTCCAGGTACATTTCCCACCAAATGTCATACCGGCTGTTTTGAAAAACTCCTTCATGCTGCGAATCGCACCGGTCGTCTGCCCGAAAATTGCAGAAAACGGAGCCTGTGTATTACAGGCAGTCAGCAGATAATACTTCTGTTTTTTTGACAATCGTGGTTTCGAAAATGTCTTTGTCTCCTCCATCACCACACCATTTAACCGGTCAAACAAATTTTTTACTGCTGCCGGCACATTCGCCCAGTAAACCGGAGCCGCCAAGACCACAATATCACATTTTTTCAACAGATCCGCAATCTCCTGGATGTCATCTTTGATCACACAGACCTGCGTTTTCATGCAGGTCCGGCAGCCGTTGCAAAAAGCGATATTTTTCTCATATAAATACACCTCATCCACCTGCCAGCCGCTCTTTTTCGCTACATTCACTGCATATTGTAACATCGTTCCCGTCGCCCCTTTTTTATGCGGGCCGCCGAAAATCGCAAGCATTCGTTTCATAACCGCTTCCTCCTATCTCACTTCGATTGCACGATAAAATAACGCAAATCCATCGCTTAAAAACTCTGTCTTCGTCTTTTTTATCTCCTGATTCAGATACGCCTCCTTCTTCTCTGCAAGCTGAATCAATCCGACCATCATCCCCCAAAAAGAAAAGATCGTCGGTAAAACATCCAGATCCGAGCGAATTTCCCCGCGCTCCATGCCTTCCTCGATAAACTTCGTCAAAAGCGTATTGATGCGTTCTCCGACTTGAAATGTCTCCTTTTCTTCCGGCAAAAAATCTGTCGTTGAAAAATCAATATTGATATTGTCTAACGCCATCTGAAAATAAAGCGGATACTCGCTCTGATACTTCACCAACGACCACGCGATCGCCTGATACCGCTCTTTCGTACTGTTGTTCTGTGCAATCGCCTGTTCAATGTAATCATATAATTTCTGCATACTCTCTAATACCAATACACCGATCAATTCCTCTTTATTTTTAAAATACACATACAATGTCGCTTTACTGTATCCCGCTTTCGCCGCAATCTCGCTCATGGATGTCTGCTCGATTCCCTTTTCAAAGAATAGCTGTTCTGCCGCTTCTGCAATGTGTTTTCGGTGGACGCTTTGCGGTTCTTTTTTTCTTCTTGCCATTTGCTCACCTTCTTTTTTAAATTAATTAAACCATCGGTTTAATTATAGGATCGTATTTTGTTTTTGTCAAGTATTACTGTCAAGTTTCTTTTTTGCAACTATTTTTAGTTGCGTTTTGTCGCTATATTTTATATAATATTTTATATGGAGGATACTATCTATGGGACAAAAAGAAAAACTCATTCAAAGACTAAAATCAAAACCAAAAGATTTCACTTTTGATGATGCAGAAACACTACTCAATTATCTAGACTATGTACGTTCAAACAAAGGAAAAACAAGTGGCTCCCGCGTCATCTTCACAAGCGAAAATCACGGAAACATCTTACTCCACAAACCGCATCCACAAAAGGAATTGAAATCCTACCAGATCAAGCAATTGATAGATATATTAGAACAGGAGGGACTTATATGAATAACACGATTCAATATAAAGGATACATCGGCAGCGTCGAATTTTCAGAAGAAGATGGTATTTTTTTTGGCAAAGTCATGGGGATTCGCTCCTTAATCTCCTACGAAGGCGAAACCGCCAAGGAACTATTAGATGATTTTCACGGTGCCATTGATGACTATCTTGAGACTTGCAAAGCAGAAGGAAAAGAACCGGAAATTGCATATAAAGGCAGCTTCAACGTTCGAATTTCTCCAGAACTGCACAAACGTCTGGTGATCTATACCACCGCTCATCAGATTTCATTAAACAAGTACATTGAAAAAATTTTGGAAAACTCCCCGGCTGCACAAACAGAAATAAAATAAAAAAAGAGAGGGGACGTCATGCCTCTCTCCTTTTTTTCAAATTCTTTTTCTTTAGTATAACCGTTTCTCTATTTTCGAGCAACTGTCTTCTGCTTTGTATTTTCTATGCTTCCGTTTCTTTCTTCTCTTTCTCAAACAGCTCTTTTGCCTCTTTCAACGTCTTATCCTCGATGTAATACGCGATCGCCGCATTTCCTACTGCCGCTGTCCCCGCAAACGCAATCCCGGAACTGATGACCGTTCCTGCTCCCGGAATCAGCTTCGTCAATTGCTGCGCAGCTATTCGGAAAATATGCCCGGCACCCGCAACGCCCCCGATGCTGACCAAAAATTCTTTTGCAGAATCCAGAGAAAGCTCCCGTCCGCTTAACGCTGCGATCAAAACAACCAGAACCGCTTCGATCGCATTTAAAATATACATATCCGCGATCGGAATCGGTGTCACTGCCACTGCTGCCGAAATCCCCGAAAAAATAGACGTAAAATGCTTTGCCAGTTTCCGCACCAATTCTTCGATTCGAAATGCCATGCGCATTCCCATTCTCGCATCCGCATCAGAAATAGCTTCCTCCAGACTCTTTAACAGTTCCTCGATGTGATATCTTCCGTCAAATGCCATCTGCAGCTGTTCCACATCTTTTTGTGGCAAATTATCAATACTCGCCACATCCAGCTCGATCCCGTCCGGCGTCTGCCAGTCGATCATGGACGAAACCGCCACGATATCCTGAATCTTCAATCCGCTTTTTATCAGAATCGACTTACAGTTCCTCGTCACCTCTTCAATCTTCTGCTTCTTGTTTTCCGAATAATGCGCCGGGTCCGTTTCCCTTGTCGGCGGCATCGCATCACATTTATTGACCACGGCGATCACCGGCAGGTCCAGTTTGTTTATCTCCTTATACTGACCCACCAGTTGTTTCATAAACGCTGCATCCGAATCAATATCATCCCGATGTGTACAATTTAACATCAAAATCGCCACATCCGGTGAAAACTCCACCATCTGATCAATCAGATTTTCCTCCGCCGACATCCCTTTTTCCAGACTCACCGACTCTGCAATTCCCCGCGTGTCCAAAATCTCCATCAAGACACGCTCTCGGTCTTTGATCTCATACGGATGCGTGTCTACTGTACAGCTCGCCACATCACTGACTTTTGCAACATAACCGCCACAGATGGCATTGATCAGACTGCTTTTTCCTACGCCGGTCCGGCCCATCAAAAAGATACGCGGCGGCCGGTGCGCATCAATGCCGTCCATGAGTTCTTTTAACTCTTTGTCACCGAGAATCTTGTCCTGAATCATGCTCTTTACTTTGTCCGGAATCGCATCCGGTAAGTTTTGTATGAGGTTATCCAGGGTTTGGTAGATGTTTTTTAAGTTTTGTAAGCGTTGTTCTATGGTTTGGTCGTTGGTTTTCATAGTCTCTCTCCTCCATTACTTACATCCATTTACTGTTTCATATCTCATTTTATTTTTCTTTTATAAATCATCTCCGCCATTCTGCTTATATATAAATACATCTGACTGTGCTACAATGGCAATGCCGTTTTTTACAGCATCATCATATACCATATCTTCATAAAGTAATTTTTGTGTGAGATTTCTATAATCCGATTCATAAAACCTACTCTCAATAATTTCCTTCAGCATATCCGGAATATTATATTTCAATTGAGCAGACGGATTATTTTTCGAATGCATACGATCATTTCTAACTATATCTATCAAAGAATCTAATTCAGCATCTAACTCAACCTGACTGAGTAATTTACAAATGTCATAAAGATGCCTTGAATCTCTATCCTGCATATTTTGAAGGCGATAATCACATATTGCAAATATCTTATCTATAAAAGTTCTCCTCACAGACTGGACATTCATAGTTACTGTTGCTGCTTCAAACGGTATTGGCAATTTAATGCCTCTTTGCTTGCAAAATTTACCAACATAACTTCCTACCTCATGTTCTTCTACCGGATATACCGTCTGATAATAACTAGTCTCAATTATGATTTCCATAGGAATATCTGCAAATAATGACGCATACTTAAAAATATATTTATTGTAATCATATTTTGACTTTATTTTTTCTGGATTATCCAACATCATTCCTAATAATTCCGCAATTCCAATAACACACTCTTTTGATTTTTTTCGTTCAGATTCTGTCGGTTTTCTATTCATAGACAAATCAATATCTTCTGAAAAGCGATCAATCAGTATCTTTTTCCACCATAAGCTCTGAACGACCGGTTTCCCTTGCCACAGTCTCAA
>JBJENW010000049.1:0-4009 GCA_051880395.1 Lachnospiraceae bacterium
AAAACAAATGGATGAAATGATTTGATTGAGAATAGGTATGATATAGTAACAACACAATGCTGTTATTAGCATAAAAATAAGGACTCGGATAGGTGAGCATAACGAGTTAATACATGCAAGATAGGAGGCTGAGTTATGTCAAAGGCCGGATGGTATCAGTTAGTATGGAATGGTGTTAGTGAGTGGTATTATTTCAATGCAAACGGAGATTTAATTTCCGGATGGTTTATGGATGTTGACGGAAACAAATACTATTTACATACGCTTCATGATGGTAATTTTGGAAGAATGTACACTGGATGGAATATTGTAGATGGAAAGTGGCAGTTCTTTAATGATGATCCGGCTGCAGGCAAGATCGGCGTGTGGATGGAAGGTAAGGAAGTTCCTGCTGAATTAGTAAATCCACATATATAATGAAGTTTAAGTAAATTTTGAAAACCGGTGTGGTTTTGTCCACACCGGTTTTTCAATCTATTTTGCAGAAGCTCCTTCTATCAGTATAAACAGATTTTCATCCGTTTTTGCGCTGACTTTGCTGTATTTCGGTGCGGAAGAATAGGAACGAAGCAGAGAAATCATCTGTATCAGTTCCTGCTCCGGCAGTGCCCCTGCCATGAGGCGGGATTCGGATATACTGTGGTAAACATTGCGCTGAACCGCGTTTTCCAGTACAGGTAAAAAGTTTTTTGATACCTGAGGAGATTTTTTAAAAGCTTCTAATTTTTTGTCAGAAATCACAATTTCAGCGCCATTCAGGAGAAGCTGTCCTTTCAGATAGGAAAGCTGTTCATCAGAAAGCTTTTGCGAGGAAAGGCAGATACGGTGAACGGTCGGGCGTCTGCTGACACCGGATGAAGTTGTGATTGCATTTGCCATGATACAAGTTAAGGGGCTGTTGAACAGATAAAAATGCTTGAATATTAAAAAGCACATTTCACCCAGGGCGTCGGAATACAGTTCACAAAAGCAAACCTGCATCGTTAATGAAATGGAAAGACTGCCGGTATATATTTTTTCGATAGAAGATGCGTGGTCGGCATCGCTTCCTGTTATCGGTGCATGCAGTATAAAATGGGCTTTGCAGATCGTTTTGTCCTGGGACGGAGAAAACGTCAGTTCTCCCTGAAGCAATTCAGAGTTTTTTCCGGCGGTCTGATAAAAATACACATGGAAGGTCTGCAGATACCCACGGAAGGCGCTGTCAGAAGGATTTGTAATCAGATTCTGATAAGAAACGGTATCTTCCCTTTTCGGTGACATAGGAGGAGAAAACACCTGACTGATTTCAATATCCAGACCAACACAGATTTTTTCAAGGGTGGAAATTGAACAGGAGGAGGTGTTATTCAATACATTAGAAATGGTTCCCTGGCTGATGGAAAGTCCTTTTTGCATACATTTTTCTGCCAGGGATTTTTGCGTGATTTTCTTTTGTTTCATAATAAGCTTCAGGTTTTGGGAAACCGTCTGAGACAGATCGGGCATATGCATCACCTTTCTTAAAATATTAATATATTGAATTATACATCAAAATAATGAATTTTAAAACCTAAATATTAAAATAATGAATAAAAAGGCGGGATTGTTCTTTTTGAGATACAGCGGATAAAATGGCCGAAAACGATTGACGGAAAAAGAATACAGAAGTATAATAAAAAATAAGACTCAAAAAAGGCGCTTCCCCACCTCGCAAATGGATAAACACCTTTTTAGAATAGGTATAAGATGTCCTGCAGTATCATTGCTTTCCCAAAGCCTTTGATTGTAATGAGATCATGCTTCTTCTTTATAAAATAAAGAAAACAATATCTGACTGGATATTGCAAAAAGCATATTTCATGCAGGAACTTATGTTCAATTTGAGGATATCATATAAACGAATGGTTGTCAAGAAAAAAACACAACGCTGTTACTATATCATAATAATTGTGGTCCGTCAAGAACATATTTTATTTGTTATACAAATTATGAGTTTTACAACGGGAGGCGGTTATGTGGAAGAGAAGGAAAAGGACAGGAATAAAAGAACTAAAGAAACAACATGGGAAAAAGTAACTGGTCTGTTCGGTGGAATTTTTAAGGCCGTATTTGGTGTGATAGTGGGTATTGTTGTTACTACGGTTTTTAGAATAGCGAAAATGGATGCAGACTCTATTCAAGAAGAACGGCAGCGCCAGTGGGAGAACATTCCGGATCTGACTGCTATGGAGGATAAAGACAATACATATGTTTTTGATACGATCTGTGACGGGTATATTCTGGAAAATCATGGAGAAAACATATTGAATGGAGATGCAGAAGTCATTGCCATGCTGAAAATCAGCTATGATAACAGAGTGATGAAGCAAATTTTAATCGAGGGAGCGTTTTACGATCCAGTCAATATTTTGTTTAACAATCAGGACAAAAAAATCCTTCTTTTTCTGAAGGACCCGGCTTTGCTGGATGAGTTTAGGACAAATCTGAGGAAGGATATATACAGGGCAATGCAAAAAGAGGAGACATTCCGGCCGGAAAAATTCAAGATAGAATTATGTGCGTATTTTACCTTGGATTATGATGCGACGAAAAATGAATCCGAACAGGAGCAGTATCTTTTAACACTGGAAAATACCGTGAGATGCGAGCGTCTGGAGGAAGGAAATACTGTGCTGGTTGATCGCTATGCACTGAAATATGGAATGCCATACAATCAACAGGAGTACAGCATGATTATAAAGGATATTGAGGAAAAGCTCTGGATTGTCCTGGGATAAACATGCGGAGAGGACAGGCCATTTATGGGAACCAAAGAGGAGAGATGCCGAAAAAGAAAAACACAATCACGAAAGAGCCGGGGTCGATCTGCAGCGAACCGGAAGATGCGTCGTTTACGTGCATTTGCAGCAGTATTCCTTGGAATTGCTGGAAGCGCGGCGATTTTTTCGTTTGCTCATCCGCGGAACAGGGTTCCGGAAGGTCAAAAATTTTTAGAAAAAAACACCAGTGAAAGAGATCAGGATTTGCTGGAACATGAGGCCTGGACAAAAAATGGACAGATGGAATTTCATGTTGAATGGTTCCGGGAGACGGAAGGTATGAGCGTGGAAGAGCGCAGAAAGGCGTATGGGAATTATGTGGATGAACTGTTTCTTCAGAAGCCGCAGATTTCAGACCGTGAGGAAAACGAATTGACAGGAGATCAGGCCGAGGAATGGAGAAAACTGTATAATAAGAAGCAGATATTGGAAGAAAAGAAAGTTCCGGAGAAATATTGGGAATATTGGCCGGATAACTTTGAAAACATTCCGGTAACAGAGCTGAACACTTTGGCTGAAAACGTTTATGTCGAAATTGCAGAAACGTGTCGGAGTGCCTGTAATATTCTGCCCCAGAGCGCCATGAAAAAACAGGAAGCGAGAAATTATGGAGATGCGATGGTAGTGGCGATGAAAAATCAGAGGTGGAGTTATGGGATTGAGTACGGAAAATACTGTCTGGAAGGCTATGAAGGGCTGATTTGTTTTCAGGATCGGAATATGTCCGATGCAGATTTGGATTATTGGCTCGCTGATACAAATTTCCAGTTGTTTTATAACTATCAGCCGGGATATTTGAATATACTGCCGGATGAAGATATGAAACTCCATTTCCTGCTCTGCGCGGACGCGTTTGCCCAAAAAGGCTGCCGACTGTGTGAAAAGGAAGGATATGCCGAAAACACAATAGTGAACAATCAAGACAAATTAAATAACAGAACAGAAGAGATAGAAAACGCGTTGAATCGATATCGACGATAAGGCCGGAATTACGGTTCGAAAATAATCTATGATGCTTCCTTCTGACGCAATTTTATTAAATTTTGCGCAGGAGGAAGTATTTTTTTATTCTATGAAATCAAAAAAGTCTTTAAAAAAATTCAAAAAAATAACTGCATGAAATGATTCCCTTGAGAATTCTTATGATAAACTATGCCTAAACTTTAATCCGAATCTATGATACTGCAAAAGTGAAACGAAAGGTACAC
>JBJENW010000050.1:0-23358 GCA_051880395.1 Lachnospiraceae bacterium
TTACCCAAACAGTTGAATATGCACAATACGCAACTGGAGGGAGGTTAGGTGTGAGTCTATGTCAAATGTAATCGTAAAAGAAAACGAGACTTTAGATAGCGCTTTACGCAGATTCAAGAGAAACTGTGCAAAAGCAGGTATTCAGCAGGAGATTCGTAAAAGAGAACATTACGAAAAACCAAGCGTAAGACGTAAGAAAAAATCTGAAGCGGCAAGAAAACGTAAATATAATTAATTGTGTAGGAAGGCTATCACTTCGGTGATAGCTTTCTTTTTTGTCATAAAAATGATGTCTCCTCATATATTGTTTCATAGAGAAAATCAGGAGGTGGACAGGTTTGCAGGATGAAATTCTCATCACATTATTTCCCATACATAGAAGAAAACAGATTCGCATATTATTGCAACAGTATCCGGATGCGGAGGAATTACGTGTACGCATCAGACGTCCGATTTTACTGCGCACAGGTGAGGGGGTGTTTTACTTTGACAGCCGCGAACAACAGGGCTGCCCATTTTTGGCGGAGACAGTCTGTCAAACATCAGACCTTATGACGGAAGCAGAACTTCGGGAAATGTTGTCTTATATGACCAGATATTCATTATATGCGTTTGAATCAGAACTACAGCAGGGGTTTGTCACCGTACAGGGCGGACATCGTATCGGAATCGCGGGACAAGTGTTTACGCAAAATGGACAGGTAAAAAATTTTTCCAATATCACTTTTTTTAATATCCGTATCGCCAGACAGGTGCAGGGATGTGCACGGACGTTGATGCCCTATTTGCGGAGAAAACAAGGGGGGATTTTTCATACACTTTTAGTGTCGCCACCGGGAATGGGAAAGACGACAATGCTTCGGGATGGGATTCGTTTGCTTTCCGGAGGGGATACAGATCATGCCGGAATGAATGTCGGTGTGGTGGATGAGAGATTTGAGTTATCTGCTTGTTTTCGAGGGGTCCCTCAATTGGATTTAGGACCGCAGACGGATGTGCTGGCAGGATGCAGAAAACCACAAGGAATTTTGATGTTGCTGCGGTCTATGGCACCGAAGGTACTGGCAGTAGATGAGTTGGGAGGAGAAGAAGATTATCAGGCTGTTGAAGAGGCATTTACTTGTGGATGCAGCATCTTGGGCACAATGCATGGCGGTTCCTTGGAAGAGGTTCAAAAAAGACCACAAATTCAACGTTGGTGTGAAGAGGGACTTTTGCAGCGTATCGTTTTTTTGAAAAAAGATGAGGGTGGAAAACGCGGTTTTTTGATTTATGACGGAACAGGAAAACAGCTATGGGAAGAGTGATCGGAGCATTTTTTATTTTGTGTGGTGCAGTTGGCTTTGGGTGGTATCTGGCTCAGCAGGCAAGGCGGCATCTGGAAATTCTCTGTGAGATCAAACGGGCATTGATCTGTATGTGTGGGGATTTAGAATATGCACGGTTTCCGATGCAGGAACTTTTGGCAAATGCGCAGCAGTGTGTCGATGAATCAGTCGCAGACTGTTTTCGCGAAATCGAGCAGGAGATCGAGACACAGGCAGGGGAAAATGTGGCAAAAATCTGGTTTCGGGTATGGGAAGATCATGCAAAAAAATTGTCCCTGCAAAGCGGGGAACTTTTGATCATTCAGCAGGCAGGACAAAAACTGGGAAACATGGAATTACAACAGCAGGTAGAATTGCTGCGTTTTGCACAAAAACAGTTAGAGGAGCGGATTGCAGTGCTGCAGGGGGAAGAAAAGGAAACAGAAAAATTGTATCGAAGTCTGAGTTTTCTTGGAGGCTTGTTTTTGGTCGTTCTTCTATTTTAGCGGTCAAAACGAAAATAAAAAAATGTACGTTGATGAAAGTTGTGTGCAGTTGCAGCAAATCAGTCACAAAAGTGGTTGCACAGTTGTAAGGGAGATCCCGAGAGGACATAAAAGAGGAATGGAGGAGAAGCTTGAGCGTCAATCTGATTTTTAAAATTGCAGCCGTCGGTATACTGGTGACGGTACTGAGTCAAGTCTTAAAGCATAGCGGAAGGGAAGAGCAGGCATTTTTGACAAGTCTTGCAGGACTGCTTATCGTGTTGTTTTGGATCGTGCCATATATCAAGCAGCTGTTTGAAACAATGAAGGAACTGTTTGCAATGTAAGGAAACAGGCAGGTGCAAAAAAAGTGTCAGGAGTGATAGGAGAGAGGGAGTTGTAATGGATATTATAAAAATTGGAATTTTAGGAGTGGCAGGCGTGTTACTTGCCATGCCGTTGAAACAGCAGAAACCGGAATTTTCTATTTTGATCGGACTTGCGGTCTGTCTGTGTATTTTTGTATATATTTTGTGCCGGTTAGAGGGGGCATGGGATACGATGTTATCTATGATCCAAAAGACAGGGATCCAGATGGGCTATGTTAAGACATTGTTAAAAATGCTTGGTGTAACCTATATCAGTGAATTTTCTTCGGATATCTGCCGGGAAGCAGGACATACGGCAATCGCGGCACAGATCGAAATGTTTGCAAAAATTTCTTTATTTGCACTTAGTATGCCGATTTTGATGGTGTTGATGCAAACAATCGGAGATTTTTTATGAAACGTGTATGGGTACTTCTGTGTGTACTGTGGGTGTTCTATCCTTGTCAGACAATTTTTGCAGATGACATTTTGCAGGATACGGAGAGTGCAGAAAACTGGAATTACGATGAAATCGAAGAAAAACTGCAGGAATCTTTGCCGGAACATACGGTACATTTTCAAGATATACTGGATACGGTAAAAAGCGGATCATTTGAAAAAATCGGACAAGAAGCGGGACAATATGCAAAAGAGCTGCTGATCAGTGAGATTGCATCAAATCGAACACTTCTGGTGCAGGTGCTGCTGCTTACGATCGTGTTTTCTATATTACATCAGTTTGCAGATATTTTTCCATCGTCAAAGGTTTCGGAAGCAGGATTTTTTCTAGTGTATGCAACGCTTTTACTACTCTTGTTTCAATCGTTTCAGGTGATCAACGGAGTGGTGCGACAGACCTTGAGCAATCTATGCCTGTTTATGAAAGCGTTGGTGCCGGTGTTTGCGGGGACAATTGTTTTTTCCGGGGCGCCGACAACAGCGATGTGGTACGGGGAGCTGACGATCTGTCTGATCTATCTGGTTGAGATGGGAATGGAACATATTGTATTGCCGCTGATTCATGGATATCTGGTGGTAGAATTTTTGAACGGGATGACACAGAAAGAAGTGTTGGGTGGATTTGGAGGTCTTTTGCAGAGCGCGGTCAAATGGATGCTGCGGGTGACGGGGTCTATGGTGTTTGGAATCAGCCTGATCCAGAATATGATGGCACCTTCACTGGATCGGATGAAATTATTGGGCAGCCGTAAAATCATGGGACTTTTGCCAGGAATCGGTGTGGCATCCGACACGGTGACACAGCTTTTGATCGGTTCCGGGAGTGTCATCAAAAGCAGTTTGGGCAGCGCGGCGGTTCTGGCAGTGTTTCTGATCTGTTTTGTTCCAGTGGTCAAGGTGGCGGTCATGCTGTTTTTCTATAAGATCATAGCGGCCGTCACAGAATCGGTGGCGGACAGGCGGATGGCAAAAACACTGAATCAGACGGCAGGAGCGGTCAATCTTTTGGCTAGACTTCTGTTTACCGTATGTGGAATGTTTGTGACAACAATCGCACTTGTTTTGATTACAGGAAAGGGGTGAGAATGCTGGATTCGTTTGAAAACTGGCTGGAGCGTGCGGTCTATTTGTATCTGCTGTTTCATATTTTTTCTCAACTGGCGGCAAAGGAAATGTATGCGCGTTACCTGCGTTTCTTTGGAAGCCTGTGTTTTTTACTTTTTTTGCTCTCACCGCTGTTTTCGATACAAAAAAGTGGAGAGTCGCTTTTGGATGTGTTAGATCAGACAACGTGTCAGCAGGAACTTGAAGCGTATCAAAAAGATATGCAGAAAATGGAATATATGCAAGGGACGTATTATACAAAACAGTATGAAAAAACGCTGGCAGAAGAAGTAAAAAAGCAGGCAGAAAAGCAAGGCTATGAAGTGCAGGATGTGGCGGTCACACTTGATGAGAAGTATGAGATCAGCAGGATTGCAATGACATTGGCGAAAAAAGAGGAAAAAGGGGCTCTGACAGAAACATATCGCACACAGCAGAGAGAAAAATTGCGAACATTTCTTTCGAATGCATTCGAAGTAGAAAAGGAGGTCATACAGATTGCCTGACTGGAAAATTTTTTCGGCAGAATATTGGAAAAAGAAGAAAAAAAGCGACTGGTTGATATTGGTACTGGCTGGAGTGCTGCTGTTTGTGCTGTCAATTCCGACAACCGATACAAAGCCGAAAAAACAAGAAAAAAGCGTAAAAACAAATACAACAGTGTCAGACAGCAGTTACAGAATACAGCTGCAGGACGAATTGCAGACGATATTAGAGCAGATGAAAGGTGTGGGAAAGGTGGAGGTTATGATCACAATGAAAGATGATGGTGAGCGAATCATAGAAAAAGAGGAAAAGGAAACGGTACAGACCGAGCAGGGAAAAGAAAAAGAAAGACAGCGGGAGGAGACAAGCGTGATGGAAAAAAGCGCAGATACAGAGACGCCGTATGTAAAAAAAGAGACCAAACCTGCGGTGGAAGGGGTTTTTGTCGTGGCAGATGGAGGTGGTTCTGCGAAAGTGAAAGAAGAAATCATGCGAGCCGTGCTGGCATTATTTTCCGTGGAGGCGCATAAAATTGTTGTAGTAGAGAGAAATTCATAGAGAGTAGGAGGATTTGCGTGAAAAAAAATAGTAGAAAAAATCAGTTGATCATTACAGCACTTGCGCTGATGATCGTAGTGGCAGGGTATTTTAGTTATACGGACCGTACAGCAAAAGATGATGCAGTGGCAAAAGAAGCGAGTGAGGAGGTAAAGGAAACGGCACAGCAGGTGACAGATGACGGCACGTATGAAACCGGAAAAACGGAGATTTTTACGGATGAGGAGGATCCTGCGTTGGATGCGCAAAACACCGAAATCAGCGGGGATACGCAGGAGGAAGCCACAGAGGAGACAGCAGCAGTGGCAGAAAACGCATCTGAAACAGAGGGTGCGACAGAGGAGGCAGTTACAGAAACCGGGACAGAGACCGCACAGGCGGATTCAGAAACACCAAATGCCGGGGAGGCTGTTTTAACGGGAACGAAAGTTTCGGATGTTGATTATGCTGCAAATGCAAAATTATCCAGAGAACAGGTGCGTGCGCAGAACAAAGAAAGTCTGCAGAAAATCATCGATAATGATAGCTTAGACGATGCTGCCCGTCAGAATGCGATCGATTCAATGGTAAAACTGACAGATATTGCAGAAAAAGAAAATGAAGCGGAATTGTTACTCGGAGCCAAAGGTTTTTCGGACGTGGTAGTCAGTATGTCGGATGATTCCGTGGATGTGGTACTGGATATGGGTGAGGTGACAGATGCGAAACGGGCACAGGTGGAGGATATCGTAAAGCGAAAGACCGGTGTCGCTGCGGATAAAATTGTGATCACGCCAATCTCAGTGCAAAAAGAGGAAAAAACGAAGTAGACGGATTTTATTTGACAAGCCTCCATGCTCTGTTATAAAATGGAATCGTTTGAACGGAAAAAACAGCAAAACATGGAGGAATTAGATTTGGCTGATTTAAGAAAAGAAATAGAAAAAAGAAGAACATTTGCAATCATTTCTCACCCGGATGCCGGAAAAACGACATTGACGGAGAAATTTCTGCTTTACGGAGGAGCGATCAACCTGGCAGGTTCCGTAAAAGGAAAAGCTACCGCCCGTCACGCGGTTTCCGATTGGATGGAAATTGAAAAAGAAAGAGGTATTTCGGTAACCTCATCCGTCCTGCAGTTTAATTATGACGGCTGCTGTATCAATATTCTGGATACACCGGGACACCAGGACTTTTCGGAGGACACGTATCGTACACTGATGGCGGCTGATTCCGCAGTGATGGTCATTGATGCATCGAAAGGTGTTGAGGCACAGACAAGAAAGTTGTTTAAAGTTTGTGTGATGCGTCATATTCCGATCTTTACGTTTATCAACAAAATGGACCGTGATGCAAACGATACCTTTGATCTGCTCGATGAGATCGAAAAAGAGCTTGGGATTGCAACCTGTCCGATCAATTGGCCGATCGGATCCGGTAAAAATTTTAAAGGGGTCTACGACCGGAATACAAAGAAAGTCATGATTTTTTCTGACACGCTCAAGGGAACGAAAGAGGGAAAAGAAGAGGAATATGACATTGATGATCCGAAACTGTTAGAGATCATCGGAGAAGAGGCAAAGGAAAAATTAGAAGAGGAGATTGAGCTGTTAGACGGAGCCAGTGCGGAATTTGATCAGGAGATGGTATCTGCAGGTGAGCTTTCGCCGGTATTCTTTGGTTCTGCTTTGACAAATTTCGGTGTGGAAACCTTTTTGAAACACTTTTTAGATATGACGACCTCACCGCTGCCAAGAAAATCGGATAAAGGAGAAATCGATCCGTTTTCCGAGGATTTTTCGGCCTTTGTCTTCAAGATTCAGGCAAACATGAACAAAGCGCATCGGGACCGAATTGCATTCATGCGTATCTGTTCCGGAAAATTTGAAGCAGGCATGGAAGTTTATCATGCGCAGGGCGGCAAAAAGATCAAACTTGCGCAGCCACAGCAGTTGATGGCACAAGAGCGAAAAATTGTCGAGGAAGCATATGCCGGTGACGTGATCGGTGTGTTCGATCCAGGTATTTTTTCTATCGGAGATACGCTTACGACTTCTGCAGAAAAATTCCAGTTTGAGGGAATTCCGACGTTTGCACCGGAACACTTTGCGCGTGTGCATCAGGTAGATACGATGAAACGAAAACAGTTTGTTAAGGGAATGAATCAGATCGCACAGGAGGGAGCCATTCAGATTTTCCAGGAGTATAACACTGGAATGGAAGAAGTGATCGTGGGCGTTGTCGGTGTTTTGCAGTTTGATGTTTTGAAATATCGTCTGGAAAATGAGTATAATGTGGAAATCCGCATGGAAAATCTGCCGCATGAATATATTCGTTGGATTGAAAATAAAGATGAGGTAGATGTCGATAAATTGTCTGGAACTTCTGATATGAAAAAAATTCAGGATCTAAAAGGAAACCCGCTGCTCATCTTTGTGAATAGCTGGAGTATCGGCATGACATTAGACCGAAATCCAGGGCTGGAGCTCTCGGAATTTGGGAGAAACTAAAAAATCTCTCATTTTGTAGTAAAATACTCTGAAAAGTGGTATAGTAAAGAGGAACAGAGCAGTGATATAGTATTTCAGAATGGGAGGTATATACATGGCAGTGAAAATCTTTACAACAGCAAATTTTACAGAGGAAGTATTACAGAGCACGAAACCGGTTGTCGTTGATTTCTGGGCATCCTGGTGTGGTCCATGCAAAATGATTGCGCCAATCGTAGAAGAACTGGCCGAGGAATACGCGGATGTGGTTTTGGGAAAAGTGAACGTAGACGAAGAACCGTCATTGGCACAGAGATACGGAATCATGAGCATACCGACACTGGTTTTGATTCAAAACGGTGAAGTGGCAAAAAAATGCATCGGTCTGCAGTCAAAAGAAGATTTGAAAGAATTTATCGGCTAAAAAAGCTTGACAGAAAGAAATGGGAAACTTATAATAGGAATTGTTGAATTCTCAACAATTCCTATTATTTTTCGAGAAATCTATCGAAAAAGCCCCACACAGACGGAAAATTACAGAGTATATCCTAAAATTGGGTTGTTGACATCTGCATTTTCCTGTAATAAGATAAAAAAGAATCGTAGGCAAAAAGCCTGGAAAAAGGAGAAGAATATGGCAAAAGACGATAAAATGAAAGCATTAGACGCTGCGATTTCACAGATTGAAAAGCAGTATGGAAAGGGATCCATCATGAAATTGGGGGATTCCGGTAATAACATGAACATAGAGACAGTTCCGACCGGTTCCTTGAGTCTCGACATTGCATTAGGACTCGGCGGAGTGCCGCGTGGACGTATTGTAGAGGTTTACGGGCCGGAGTCGAGTGGTAAGACAACGGTTGCCTTACATATGGTGGCAGAGGTGCAAAAAAATGGAGGGATCGCCGGATTTATCGACGCAGAGCATGCGCTTGATCCGGTTTATGCAAAAAATATCGGCGTAGATATTGATAATCTTTATATTTCACAGCCGGACAGCGGAGAGCAGGCGTTGGAGATCACAGAGACTATGGTGCGTTCTGGAGCAATCGATATTATCATCGTGGACTCTGTTGCGGCATTGGTTCCAAAAGCAGAGATTGATGGTGACATGGGAGATTCCCATGTAGGTCTGCAGGCACGTTTGATGTCACAGGCACTGCGAAAACTGACGTCCGTGATCAGCAAATCAAACTGTATTGTCATCTTTATCAACCAGCTTCGGGAAAAGGTTGGTGTGATGTTCGGAAATCCGGAGACAACGACTGGTGGACGAGCATTGAAATTCTATTCTTCGATCCGTATGGACGTGCGTCGAATCGAAGCGTTGAAACAAGGCGGAGAGGTTGTTGGAAACCGTACCAGAATTAAGGTGGTAAAAAACAAGATTGCGCCGCCGTTTAAAGAGGCAGAATTCGATATCATGTTCGGACAGGGAATTTCCAAAGAGGGCGATATCTTAGATCTTGCCGCAAATCTGAATATTGTCAATAAATCCGGAGCCTGGTATGCGTATGAGAATGCAAAGATCGGACAGGGAAGAGAAAATGCAAAACAGTTCTTAAAGGAGAATCCGCTAATCTGCGATGAAATCGAGCAGAAAGTACGTAAACACTATAAATTAGGTGAGTATGCGGATGTACCGGAAGAAGAGGAAGAAAAAGACGAGGAACTGGTACAGCTGACAGAAGAAACTGTTGAGAATGAGTAAATAAATGCAGATTACAGAGATGGAGCCGCAGGGAAAAGGAAAATATCGCGTCCGGTTTGAAAACGGAGTTGAGCTTTTCCTTTACCGCGGTGAAATAAAAAAACTTCAGATTCAGCAGGGGGAGGATATTTCGGATGAACTCTTTTCCCATATCCTGTATGAAGTGGTGGGACTGCGGGCAAAAAAACGTGCCATGCATCTGCTTGAAAAGATGGATCGCACAGAGTGGCAGTTACGCGAAAAATTAAAAGCAACCGGATATCCACAGGAAACGATCGACCTTGCCGTCGAGTATGTTAAACGTTATCATTATATCGACGATGAACGGTATGCCTGTTCTTACATCCGTTTTCGTCAGGAGCAGAAAAGCCGCCAACGCTTGAAACAGGAACTGATGCAAAAAGGTGTGGACCGCGATACGATCGAGCGGGCATTAGAGGAAACATACGAATCAGACGAAACGCAGATGATTCAAAAGTGGCTTGTAAAAAAGCATTATGATCCACAGGCAGAACAGAAAGAGCGGGCGAAAATATATCAATTTTTGTTGCGAAAAGGCTTTAAAAGCAGTGACATTCTGCGTGTGATGCGCCAGGAAGAAACCGAACTTTAAAAGGGTTCGGTTTTTTCGTATTGACAATTTTGCTAAAAAAGTTTAAAATTTATATGTTGTTAATTATGACAAATAAATAAAGTTTTATAGTTATATGTACAATGAAAATTAAATAAGGAGGTGCTTCTATGCCACCAGCAATTATTACTGTAATTGTCGCGATACTTGTAGCTGTAATTACATGGTTTATTGCTGCAGCCTATCAGAAAAATGTTGTAGAAAAAAAGATCGGAAGTGCAGAAGAGAAAGCCAGAAAAATTATAGATGATGCGGTAAAGACTGCAGAAACCAAGAAGCGTGAATCATTACTGGAGATCAAAGAAGAATCGATCAAGACAAAGAACGAACTGGACAAGGAGATCAAAGAACGAAGAAACGAAATTCAAAAGAATGAGCGTCGGATTGTTCAGAAAGAGGAAAATATCGACAAGAAATTGGAATCGATCGAACGGCGTGAAGCCGGTTTTGCGGCAAAAGAAGAAGAAATCAATCGGAAACAGGACGAGGTATTTCGCTTAAGCGAAGAACGTCAGAAAGAGTTAGAACGGATTTCCGGTCTGACGACAGAACAGGCGAAAGAGTATCTGTTGAAAACGGTTGAGGATGAAGTAAAGACCGATACAGCTAAGATGATCAAGGAAGTAGAGACGAGAGCAAAAGAGGAAGCTGACAAACGCGCACGGGATTGCGTGGTAAATGCGATTCAGCGTTGTGCAGCAGATCAGGTTGCAGAGACGACAATTTCTGTGGTTCAATTGCCAAATGACGAGATGAAAGGTCGTATCATCGGACGGGAAGGAAGAAATATCCGTACATTGGAAACATTGACAGGGGTAGACTTGATCATTGATGATACGCCGGAAGCCGTGATCTTGTCCGGATTTGATCCGGTACGCCGGGAAGTTGCCCGGATTGCGTTGGAAAAACTGATCGTGGACGGACGAATTCATCCGGCACGGATTGAAGAAATGGTGGAAAAGGCCAAAAAAGAAGTCGAGTCTATGATTCGGGAAGAAGGAGAAAATGCCACATTAGAGATTGGAGTACATGGGATTCATCCAGAGCTTGTACGATTACTTGGAAAGATGAAATTTCGAACCAGCTATGGTCAGAATGCGTTGATGCATTCCATTGAAGTGGCGCGGTTGGCAGGACTTCTTGCATCTGAAGTGGGTGCAGATGTAAAAACTGCAAAACGTGCAGGTTTATTACATGATATTGGAAAATCCGTCGATCATGAAGTGGAAGGAACGCATGTACAGATCGGTGCGGATCTATGCCGGAAATATAAAGAATCTGCGGTAGTGGTGAATGCGGTGGAGGCACATCACGGAGATGTGGAACCGGAATCGATCATCGCATGTCTTGTACAGGCGGCAGATACGATTTCTGCAGCAAGACCTGGAGCAAGACGAGAAACATTAGAGACATATTCCAATCGCTTGAAAGAATTAGAAGATATCACGAATAGTTATAAAGGTGTTGAAAAATCTTATGCCATTCAGGCAGGCCGGGAAATCCGGATCATGGTAATTCCAGAGCAGGTAAGTGACGCAGATATGGTATTGATGGCACGAAATATTTCGAAGCAGATCGAAGCGGAGCTGGAGTATCCGGGTCAGATCAAAGTAAATGTGATCCGAGAATCCCGCGCTGTGGAATATGCGAAGTAATAGATGCGAAAATAAAATGGAAACCTGTATATACAGAAATGTGTATACAGGTTTTTTTAGGAGGTTATATAAATGCAGAAAGACGAACAGAAACGGACGAAACGAGTGGGAAGGGAATTGGTCTATCAAGGGGCAATTTTAGATGTTTATAAGGATCATATGCAGCTGCCGGATGGAAGTATGGAAGATTGGGACTATGTGGCACATCGAAATGGAGCAGCGGCTGTGGTTGCTGTAAGGGACGATGGAAAGCTTTTGATGGTGCGGCAGTATCGAAATGCGTTAGAGAGGGAAACGATAGAAATTCCGGCAGGGGCGCGTGACAGCCGCACAGAACCGACAGAAATTTGTGCAGCGCGGGAACTGGAGGAAGAGACGGGATATCGCTGTGATCATTTGGAGTATTTAATGACCGTGCATACAACGGTTGCTTTTTGCAATGAGGCAATCGATATTTATCTGGCACGTCATTTGATTGCGTCTGTGCAAAAACTGGATGCGGCGGAAAGCATTGATGTGGAAGCATGGGATGTGGATGACCTGTGCCAGTTGATCTATGCAGGAAAATTACAGGATTCGAAAACGGTTGCGGCAGTATTGGCATATAAAGAAAAATATTTGTCATAAAATAAATCCCCTCACATAAAATACGTTGGTGAGAAGCCATGCGAAAAGAGGGGATACAGGTGAAAGCAAATGCGGCCATTTTAAAATGGATATTACTTGCAGGATTTATGACAGGTATCTTATTTGCAAATCTTGTCGGAGAGGAAAAACTAGAGCAGGTGGGAGCATTCTCTTTCCTACAAGAGCAGGAGTGGAATCGTAAAGAACAAAAAGTGACAACAGACGCTGCAACGCTGATTGAAAAAAGAGCCGTTGTCTGGATGTTGTTTTTTGTTTTCGGTGTTTCCCCTGCTTTTTTTATTCTCTTTTGGGGATTGACATTTTGGGTCGGATTTTCTTTGGGACTTTTGGAGACGGTTGCTGCTTTTGCGGACGGACTATTAGGTGTTTGGCATGTAAATACTGCACTTTTTCCGCAGTTTCTATTTTATTTTCTAGCGTTTTATCTTCTCTATCGGAAACGGGCTCAACAAAAAAAACAGACAACCGATCGGTTTGTTCATGGAGGTTGTACAAAAACGGGATTAAAAAAAACAGGGTACGCCATATTGGAAACATTGATTCTGTTTTTACTGGTTATGCTTGGGATTTTGACTGAGAATTACAAATGATTCTAGAAAAATTCTGCTGTTTTGCTGAATAAATTTGTAAAGAAGTAAGTATTTTTGGAAATTTACCGAAATATAAAAGGTAGAGAACGAAAAGAAAAAGGGGCATATATAGGAGCTGAGCAGGGATATGAGATACAAATCGATCAACGATATCCGACCGGGGGATATATTGGCAATCGCATTGTATGATGCGCAGAATCGGTTATTGTTAGCTAGTGGAAAATCATTGACCGCCCATGTGATAGAAACGGTAAAAATAATGGGGGCACAGGGAATTTACGTGGAAGATGAATTTTCGGAGGGAATTGTTGTAGAAGACTGTATGCCGCCCATGTTTCGTGGTCAAGTGATCCAGAACTTAAAAAAATTTGATATTGATCGTTCCGTAGAGTGCGCAAGGCAGATGGTTGAAATGGTGATGGCGAAAGATACGTATTATGAGTACGTGAATCTGAAAACGTTTGATAACTACACCTATGAGCATTCGCTTAGTGTGTCCTTTTATGCCACATTAATGGGAATCGCATTAGATTTTGAAAAAGAAACTCTGATCAATCTGACAGTTGCCGGCTTATTTCATGATCTTGGAAAACAGATGATCCCAGAATCCATTTTAAATAAGCCGGGGAAACTGACAGAGGAGGAATATGAAAAAATAAAAGAGCATCCGTACCTGGGTTATAAGATGCTCAAACAGAGCGATTCAATCAGCTCTACGGTTCGTGTTGCCGCATACCAGCATCATGAAAATGAAGACGGAACCGGGTATCCTTGTAATTTAAAAGGAAATCAGATTTATCGGTTTGCAAAAATTATTCACATCGTAGACGTCTATGATGCGTTAATTTCAAAACGCCCGTACAAAGAGCCAATGCCGGTACCACAGGCGCTGCAGTTCATTCAAAAAAATTCGGGAAGCATGTTTAACGAGCAGTATGTAGATGTATTTCTAAAAATTGTTCCAGCGTACATCAAAGGGACAGAAGTGACACTGTCGAACGGAGAAAGAGGAATCGTAGCAGAAAATTATGCAAACGATGTTTTACGCCCGAAAGTCCGTCTGCTATCCGGAAGAGAAATCTCTTTGCGGGACGATGAGGCGTATCAAATGGTCACAATTGTATAAATATGAAGAAGCATAATCGTTTGTTTAAAATTTGTTCATATTTCTGAAACGATTTCGACAAAAAATAAAAATGTAAAAAAAATCTGTTACAATTATACGGAGAAAGGCAGAAAACAGGTAAGAATGTTGTAGGATTGCACAGAGAAAATGAAAACAATATGGCAAAGTGTTGATTTTTTCTCTCGGAATAGGTTTTGATAGGAATGGAAATCCGTTGAATTTTAGTGGAACAGAAATGGCGCTCAAAATACTGGAAGAAAAAGGATTTGCTTTTTTTTAAATGTATTATTATAATAAAAACCGGTATAATAATTTTGAGCTTATCAATTTGAGCGGTTTAGGGGAAGAAAAGTAAAAAAGGATTTTTGATGAGGAAGAACAAAATAGTAAAACATGGGGGAGGCAGAGTTATGTTACAAGAAATCAGTAAATTTATAGCGTATATTCACGAAGTGAAGCATACATCCAAGAATACGGAACTTTCGTATGAAAGAGACTTACGGCTGATGAGTTTATATTTCTTGGAAAGAGGAATTACAGATGTTCGTGAATTGACAGAGACAAATTTAAACTCGTATATTCTTTATCTGGAGAAACAGGGAAAAAAACCAGCAACAATATCGAGAAATATTGCTACGATCAAAGCGTTCATGCGGTATCTGGTACAGATGGAGATCGTCGAAAACGATGTTGCCGCAGGATTAAAAGCACCGAAGATCGTTCGGAAACCTCCGAAAACGCTGACGATAGAGGAAACGGAACGTTTTTTGGAACAGCCAAGCGGAGCATCACCAAAGGAACTGCGCGATAAAGCCATGCTGGAGCTTTTATATGCAACAGGTGTGCGTGTGTCAGAACTTATTTCTTTAAAGCTGGAGCAGCTGCATTTGGAGATGGAATATATTGTAGTAGAAGGAAAACAGAGGGAGCGCGTGATTCCATTTACTGCAAAAACGAAACTGGCGTTGGAAGAATATCTGGAACATGGAAGACCAAAGTTGGTAAACAATGAGGACAGTCCGTTATTGTTTACGAATTGTTCCGGTCAGGAAATGAGTCGTCAGGGCTTTTGGAAGATTGTAAAAGTGTATGGAAAAAAAGCAGGGATTGAAACCGATATTACACCATATACATTGCGTCACTCTTTCCAGGAGCGTGAATGTGGAAAAACCTATCCGTAAAGATGGTTTTTTTTGCATATGAAAAAGATTGAAAAGAATCTGTCTGCGTGGTATAGTAGATAAGAAACAAAAGAATTGTTTATGTTCTCTCGGAGTCTCTTTGTGTCTGATTTTGAGCGATGATTTTTTGTCAGGTGTGCACAAATTTATGATGCGTACGTGGAGCGTACGTTGATTAAATTTGTGTGCATCTGGCGGAAAATCAGCCGCAAAAGCAGGCACAAGGGAGACTCCGAGAGAACATACTTGTAAGGAGGCAGAAAATGAACGAGGAAAAAGCAAAAAATCAGATTCTGGCGACGGCTTCGGTTGTCATTGGCGGAGTACTTCTGGTGAATCTGATCGGAGTCGTATTTATCCATTATAACTTGAGTTTTGTACCGAAACTTCTGGTGCTGGGGATTGTGTTTTGGTTTCTGTACAGTGGAAATGAATGGGCCCGGATCGCTGCGATCATTTTATTGGCAATCGGACTAGTTGACGGCGTTTTCCTTCTGGTTGACGCAATCGGGGCAATCTCGGATATGGGGATGCTGGGAGTCATCAATGTGATTTTGAACCTTGTAGCTATGACAGCGAAAGGATTCGGCTTATATGTGACAGCGCTTTCGCCGACAGTGAAAGAATACACAACAAATCGTACGGAGTAAGAGAAGAACCTCTCTGTGTAATCAGTATTATACGGAGAGGGCTTTTATTTTAGAAGGAAAAGGAGAAAGAAAATGGAACAGAATACATTTCAGCAGTTCGATGTATGCGAGGCAGCAGTGGATGGGGAAGCCACGACACTTTTTTTAATCTTGGATGGAGGTGCTGGATTAAAGAAAGCACAGAGTATTATCTGTGCCCCTTTATTTGCGGAAAAAAATGACAGGTATCATTTGTATGTGGATTGTCCGCTAAAGGAGAAAATCTATTTGGCAGCGTTGGACGGGGTGCAGCCGGTGGACAAGTCTTGTCTGAAACAGCAGGCTGCGCTGGATCGGCTGACAGATGAGAAAGCACAGAAAATCATGGGACAGACACTGCAGCTTTTGATGATCGGAAAATAGAAAATGAAATTGTCGGTATCGCAAAAAGAAGGATGCCAGCCGAATGGGGGAACGGCTGGCATCAAGGGAGTTTTTATGAAAAAAGATTTTGTAACATTATAGTACCATACTCCTATATAAATGTCAATATTTTTGTGAAAAAAGTATCATTTCTATTTTTCATTTAACGGAACATAACTGTTATATAAATGAAATCCGTCGGAGTAAAAGCCGACAAGATCATTTCCAAGAACCGTTCCGAGGAATGAATGTGTCGTTCCGTCGGTCTGGCCATTATAGTTTATTTTCTTGTATTTTCCGTTTGCTGTGCTCTGCGTAAAAGTATCACCGAGCGTTTTTACTGCCAGACCAGAGAAGACTAACTGCTTCTGATAGGCGCTGACATGGCCGGTATACCAGTCCATAGTTTTGGATCCATACTGTTTTTCGGATTTAACGGCCACATTAGAAAGCGCTGATCCAAGTTTTTTCCATTTTTTTCCGTCGAATACCAGAGTTGCCGGACAACTGCCGCCTTTTTTTGTGACGCCCAGTGTGTAGTAGAGGCGTTTTCCGATAGATACGGCACATCCTTTTGCACGCCCTTCCGGTAGAGATACAGACTTTTTCCAGGTCGTTTTTTTCTTATTTTGATTAAGACAGTAGACTGTTTTGGAGAGGCTTTTTTTCGTATAATCATATCCACCAAGCAAATAAAGTGTTCCGTTATAGTTTGCCAGTGTAAGATCTACCGTATTTTTCAAAGCACTTGGCATATCGATCACTTTTTTTGGAAGTGCAGCCGGTTTTGTCAAATCCAGGGCATAGAGGCTTCTTTGATGAAAGACGCTGTGAGCCTCTTTTTCGTCCATAATAAAATAGAGTTTCTTTTTTATATAAATCAGGTCAGAATCGACCGTTTTGTTTGAATCGACATTCAAAGCGATATCTTCTTCTTCGTCATCGTCGTCAAAATCTTCCTCTTCTTCAGCGGTATTTTCTATGATCATGTAGTGCTGCTTTAACGAAAAGCCTGTAACAGTACTATTTTTTTTGTTACGGCTGATCTTTATCTGATCGATGGAGTCATTGATCGTATTGTAAAAATAGAAATAAGTTCCGTCGGTTGCAGGAGCGTCGGATGTTTGAAGCATCTGCGACAACAGGCTGTTGTCCGGTGTCAGATCGTAATACAGATCTGTTTTTGTGGACAAGTCTTCTAAAAGTTTTGAGTCGACGAGATTGTTAATGGAAGTATAGCCCGTCCAGACAGCGTTGTTACCGATTGTCGGATAACTTTTTCCAGATGTCAGATAGCGCTGCCTCTCATTGCTTCCATACGGAGTTGTTACCGTCAGGGAAACGGTCTGATTCTGATAAGAAGCGGCCGGGAGGATCAGTTCGTTTTCTTTTACGGTAGAAGGTGAAATGTTCTTTCCGTTTATGGTAACGGTTGTTTGGCCTTTGAGAAACCCACAGCCTTTGATATGCAGATTTCCTTTGGTATCGTATGTTGTCTGGTCTACGACAGGAACAGGAGTGGAGCTTTTGTTCAAATCCAGAATTCCACCGCTTGTGGTCTGCGCTTTTAAACGTTCAGTCTGTTTGACGCTGGTGCGCAGCAAATTGCGAAGCTTCGTGGCATCTGCATTTGGATATGCTTGTGCAAAGAGCGCAAGGGCAGCGGTCGTATAGGCAGCGGCAGTCTGTTCGTCGCAAAAATAGTCGGCGCGGTCAAAAAAATCTGCTTCCTTTTCGTCTAAGCCTTTTGTAATGCCAAGATTGTCCAGATAAATGGTCCGCTTACCGGATTTTGAACCATACAATTTTAGAAGCAGATAGCGCTTTTGTGGGAAATCTTCGGTATTTTGGCTGATATTGAAATGTGCCGGTTCCCATTCTGATTTTCCGTAAAAGGAATCCATGTAACGAATCGCTTCATCATCAGTGCAGGAAAAAGTGGTCTGTTTTAGCATATCTTTTAAAGAGTCTGAATCAACATCTTCAAAGATATAATCATCCATTGCACTCCAGTTTGAGCCTTGCGAATTATTTAGTTGCAGCATTAGGCTGACGTCAGATTTCTTCTTTTGGTTTGCTGGAAGCAGATAAGGAATCGCGATCAGCGCAACATTTTTTTCATTCATGTTGTCAATTTCGATTTTTAAAGAAGAACCGGTATTTCCAAACGCTTCATCTTTGCTGTGATGAACAGAAATCTGTACATTTTTGTTATGGATTCTTGAAGCAGAAAAAACCGTGATCTTTGATGGATACCCCAAAATTTCTTTATCGGAAGAGACAACTCCGCCTGCATCCATCGTGTAGGTGAAAGGTTCTTCCTGATCAAAAGTGCGATAAAAGTAAGTGACATCTTCGGCCGGTGATCGGGTTGTATTCTGTTCCTGACTTTGATCTGCACTCTGATCGTCGGGAATGACATCTTCGGAATGTACGAGCTGTGGCTGATAACAGGGTTCTATGGTCGGAAGCAGAAATGGTCCTGCAGGTGCGGCAAAATTTGTAGCATCCGAATCAGAATAGGATTGCGACAAACGCTCGCCCTGTTCGTTTGCTGGTACAGCTTGAATCACATACGGACTATGAAAAAAAGCAGGGTGAGAGATAAAAGTGTCTGAAGTATTTTCGGTTACGGAGCGCAGACAAAACTGAAAATAGAAATCAGTTCCAGTCGGAATTACGCTTAGGATCCCCTGTTTGCCAAGCTTATTTAAGGCTTCTTCTAACGCCTTTGAAGGGGAGGAAAGCTCACATGCAAAATATGCCGCAATGACATCCACTCCTAATTTTTTCGCATGAGAGAGATAGTCTAATGCTTTTAAAAGTGTGTATTCGTCACCGCCTTCGAAATCATCGTAAATTTTCAGTGGAAGAAACTGGATGTTCGGTGTATGGGCGATGCCTGAGGTCTGATTTGATGCAATGGTCTGGATTAATTGAGCATGAGCAGTTCCTTCTCCTTCATCATCCTGAATATTGCAATTATCAGATGCAATGTTATAGCCATGTTCTCCGGGTAAAATGCCTGGATAGGGATTGGTCCAGAGGCATTGCTTTAGAACTTCATTGTTTAGATCAATGCCGCTGTCCAAAAGAGCAATGACGCGCGTTTTTTTTGTTCCCGTCTGGGAAGGAAAATCATCCCAGACGCGTGTGGCATTTTCGCCTGATTTGGAAAGACCGGAAACACTGGAAGAAAGAGTGCTTGTTGTCCTTTTTTCTGAGGAGATAGAAGAACTTTTTTTACAAGAACGCGTCAAATAGTTTGGTTCTGCATAGACAACATTTGGATTTTTCTGCAGCGTTTGCAACAACTGGGGTGTGGATCTGGAATCAGAGCGATACAATTGCACCAGACCGGTTTTACTGTCTCCGATTGCCGAATGGATGGCCTTTAAATCTTTCGTTTGGAGTTTTTTTGCGGAAACGCCGGGCTTAAGCCCGACGATCACTTCGTTGTTTTTATAGGTTGTATTTTGCTGAGTATCATTTTTTTCGATTATTGGAACAGAAGGTTGTTTTACCATTGCATGGGAACTTGTCGAAGTCATGCCGGCAAAAAGAGTGATGCAAAGCCCGATAGCAATGAGCTTTGTGAATGTTTGCTTCATTGAAATTCCTCCTAAGCTTATTTTTTGCTGTTGGTCTTTTTCGTTTTATTGGCGGCGAATGTAGCGTTTACTTTTAAATTTGTAGTCGGATATCCACTGTAAACGCCGTTTTTGATTTTCTTTCCGTTTACCTTTAATGAGACCAGATGATAGCCTTTGTTCGCGACGGCACGAATCGTGACTTTGTCACCGGAAACAAACTGTTTTGGAGTGCAAACAACTTTTCCATGTTTGTTTTTTGATGTCACTGTGACATGATTCAGACTGTCTTTTAGCGGTATATAGCGATTGGAGAGCACAAAGTTTTCAGAGAAGATTCCCATCAGTTTATCGCCGACGACCGTTCCAACAAACCGCTGTTTTTCTGGATTTGCGAATGCGAAGTAGTTTGTTTTATGATAACTTCCATCAGAGAGGTTCTGTGTGAAAGTATCACCCAGACCGTCTACAGCCATACCGGAGAAGAGCAGCTGATTCTTGTAAGCGCTGATGCTGCCGGTATACCAGTCAAAGTTGTCGGTTCCGTAGGTTTTGCTGCCTTTTTGGAGGACAGATGGAACGGCTTTTCCGAGCACTTTCCAGGTTTTTCCGTTAAATACAAGCGTTTTTGGACAACCAGTATCTTTTTTGCTTACACCGAGTGCATAGTATAGACGATTGCCAACCTGTGCGGTGCGACCGCCCACACGGCCTTCTGGCAGAGAAATAGATTTCTTCCAGGTGGTTTTTCCTTTGGATGTTGCCATGCAATAGGTATCTTTGGCGAATGTGTGAGTTTTATAGTTGTAGCCACCTAACAGATACAGATTTCCCTGATATGCTGCCAGAGTCGGGTCGGAGGTGTACTGAAAACTCTTTGGAAGATCCGCGATTTTAACAGCAGCAGGAGTATTTTTGCTGAGGTCGATGCAATATAATTTCAGTTCATGGTAGACACTCTGGGGTTCATACACATCTGCAATATAATACAGTTTTTTTGCTGTGTAGACCAGATTAGATCCGATACGTGTTTCGCCTGAAGCAGAAAGAAGCGCATCTTCTTCCGTTGCGAGTGTCGCGTTTTGGGTTGGAAGGGCAACGGATGTTTTTTGTTTTGCATATACGAATTTGGTTGCCTTTTTTGCATCGGTTTTTGCCTGAATGGATTCGATGCAGTTTTCTCTGGAATTATAGAAATAAAGTTTTTTCCCATCAGTAGCAGGGGCAGGAAGATAGGAAAAATCGTTTAAATCTTCGTCATATGTAATGGATGCCTGTTTCCCGACTGTGGTGTAAGAGGATCCCTTTGTCAAATAAGCTGTTTTCTTTTGAGAGCCGTAAGGGGTGGTAAGCTCGACTGCCACGGTTTTGTTTTGCAGATTTGAAGCTTGTACGACGAGTTCCTTTTCTTGAGCGGTTTTGATTACTGCAACAAGACCGTTAACGGTTATCGATGTTTTGCCAGGTACAAATCCAAAACCTTTGATATGCAGGGAACCGTCGGAATTCAAACTGAGTTTTTCGATGGTCGGCTGTGGCTTGGAAAGTTTGCTGAGGTCTAGCCGTCCGCCGCTTATGGTCTTTTCTTTTAGTTCCGGTGTCTGGGTGATACTTCCACAGATACGGTTTCTGAGTTCAGTTGCAGAAGCTTTTGGGTAGACAGACGAGGCAAGTGCAACAGCGCCTGTTACATATGGAGTTGCCATGGATGTTCCGGAATAGTAATCATATTTCGGAAAGTTTTCTGCTTCATTTTCATTCAGACCACTGGTGAAGCCGAGATCATCAAGATAGAAACTGCAATCTCCATCCTGTGCGGTATATACCTGGAAAATAAGGCTGCGATCACTGGCTTCGTTATCCGAATTTTGTGTGACATCAAAGGTGGCATGTGACCAGTAATCCCCATCTTTGGAGCTGACATTTCCTACATATCCATAATTATTGCTCAACATATCGGAAAAGGAGATTCCGGATACATTTGTTTTGGAAAGAATGTCTTCCACCTCTTCAGCGGCAGCGTCGCGAGTTGTGACCAGTCCGACATTCTCGGCATCGAATGGCTGGGAGGAAGTTGTTTTTATCATCATGCTGACGGTGGAGGCAATCTTTTGGTCTGCCGGCAGACGGTAAGGAATTGCAAAAATGGCAGAGGTATTGGCTTTCATATTTTTGAGTGTTACTTTCAATCCACTGCCGCTTTTTCCGTAGGCGCTGTCTTTTGTGTGAGAAACTTCTACGGTTGCTTTTTTGTCATATTTCTGGTTGCTGGAAAAGATGGCAATGTCCGAAGGATAGCCGAATACCTTTTCGCTGGCACGATAGATTCCTTTTTCGTCTTTTGCATAGACAGGAACTTCACCATGGTCGTAATTTCGGTAAGCGTAAACATAAGAGGTTTCGGAAGCCTGATCAGAAGTCTGATCTGCACTTTGAATGTCTGGCAGAAGTTCTGTTTTTTGATCAAGACGCGGGTTAAAGGTCCCAAACGGCACAGTAGATAAGATGCCACATCCAGGAGCAGCCAGATCAACAACATTTTTTCCGTAATTGGAAAAATCGCTGACATTGCCACGTTCATTGGTGGCAGCGACATTGATGACATACGGACTATTTAGAAGGGAATCTTCGGACTCTTCTTCGTCATCGTACATCTCATCGGTTGTCTGCGGCTTTTCTTTACTCAGATCATCGGCAGAGTTTCCAGCAGCAAAGACGCTGATGACACCTGCTTTTCCAAGTTTTTCGACAGCATCTGCCATGACGATACCGGTGTCATCACCGCCCCAGGAATTGTTGGTGGCAACCACATTGACCCCTAGTTTTTTTGCGCGATAGACATAGTCGAAGGCTCTTAAGATATCAAAATCATCCCCCGAGCCAAAACCATCTAAAACTTTTAGCGGCATCAATTTTACGCCAGGGCAGATGCCGCTGATCCCTTTACTGTTGTCGGCTGTGGCACTGATGATACCTGCGCAGTGGGAACCGTGTCCATTATCGTCCTGTGGGATAGTTGTGTTGTTTACAAAATTGTAACCGTGTTCTCCAGGAAGCATACCTTGATACGGGTTTTCCCATAAATGATCTTTTAAATCCTCGTGTGTCATGTCAATACCGGTATCTAACACGGCGACGATTCTGTCGGAACTTTTGGTGGCGGGAATGTCATCTGTGCCATTCCAAACAGCATTTACACCGGTATCAGCACCGATTGTTCCACCGTTTTGCCCATCATTTTGAAGCGCCCATTGTTCTTCGAAATACGGATCATTCGAAGATGCGCAGGTTGTGTGGATATAGTTTGGCTGAACGGATGCAATATTTTTGTTTTGTTTCAATTTTTGGATTAATTGATTGGTATTCAGCGTTTTCGAACGATACAGCTGGATCGTAGAGGTGTCTGCTGCCTGTGCTGCTGTCAAGGATGCACCGGTGGCAGACTCGGCATCTGATTCGGTGATTTCGCCAAATTGCAGGGTATCGACCAGTTCAATCTCATCATCGCTCAGACCAGTTGCATTTTCTTCCGTGATCTCATCGGTTGAAATACTGTTTTTCCATAAAACGATAGCTTCACCTTTGCGAAATGCGGATGTGGTTTGCTTTTTCGTAGAAGCGTCGACTGCTTGTGTCTGATTGACAGGTGCAATGGCAGCAGCCTGTACAGATATAGGACACATAGTCGAAAGAATAGTGACACTCAACCCCAGTGCCAGTAAATGTGTTTTACGTGGTTTCATAAAGAACCCTCCCTTATTTTTGAGTTATTTAGACTTTTTTATTTTACACTTTTTCCTTTAAGAAATATAGAAGAAATTCTTAAAACTTTCTTAAAATGAAAACGGGTGTTGCGGGTTATATCATATTTTCGCTTTATATGTGCGTAAGTCTTTGCAACCACTACTTTATTGGCCTCCCACTACATTTTCGTAGCCA
>JBJENW010000051.1:0-23249 GCA_051880395.1 Lachnospiraceae bacterium
GGATACGTACCCTGCAGCTTCCTGTATTTCTCCTCGTTCCAGATGGAAAGTCCTTCAAACAGATCTCCTCTGTCTACATAAGTGACAGAAAAAAACTGTTCGATCATACTCATATTCATTGTTTTTCCGAAACGGCGCGGGCGGGTGATCAGCGTCACACTATCCCCGCTTTCCCACCAGTCTTTGATAAATGATGTTTTATCAATATAAAAATAATTGCCTTCTATCAGTTCTGCAAAACTCTGAACTCCGATTCCAACTGTTTTTGTCATGCGCATCCCTCCAATCTGTTTTAAACACCGTCTTTCTCTCAGTTCTTTCTTCTATATCATACTAATTTTACACACTGATTTCAACGCTTTTAGCTATTATTTTTCGTTACTGTTCCCCTCTATCTTTACGCTTTATATGGGTGTAATTGTGCGTACGGTACCTTATTGGCCAAATTTCATGTAAAGTATTCTTGTTTTCCAGAAAACAACATGATATACTATTCTTCGTTTCTTACTTGAAACCAGACAAAAAATAATATGTTCTCCCGGAACCTCTTTGTGCCTGATTTTGTGAGATGATTTTTTGTCAGATGTACACAAATTTATGAGGCGTACGTGAAGCATACGTTGATTAAATTTGTGTGCATCTGGCGGAAAACCAGCCGCAAAAGTGAGCGCAAGGGAGATTCCGAGAGGACATTAACTACGGAGGAAAAAACATGTTACAACTAACCTTTGATTCCATCAAAACTTGTATCCAAAATCTGATCATATTTTCCCTTATCCCTTTTATATGGTGGTTTATTCGACACAGAAAAGAAGAAAACTTTTTTAAATGGATTGGTTTTCAGGTACCACATTTAAAATCAAATTGGCTGTGGCTGCTTGGTTTTGCAATTGTCTATATTGCTTTTTACAACTTTGATGCTGAATTTTTGCTCAGCCAAAAAACAATCCATGCATTAAATGAAAGCGGCGCTTCCGTCGAAAGTAACCAGTGGGCTGGTCTTGGCGTATCTGCCATCCTGCCGGCATTTTTGACCACATTTATTGCAAATGGTGTGGCAGAGGAAATACTCTTCAGAGGTTTTCTATGCAAGCGTTTCAGCGAGAAATTCGGCTACCTAAAAGGTGTCTTATTACAGGCAACGTTTTTCGGTCTTATGCATGTATTGCTTGTGCTGGCAAGCGGTATGGGTGTAGGCGTGGATTTTTATATCTATGAATTTGTGTATACATTTCTGGGTGCATTGCTGCTTGGTTTTGCCAACGAAAAATTGTTTAACAGCTCCATCTGGCCAAGTATCTGTCTGCATGGAATGGGTAATTTTATCAGCAATCTTTTCATTATTTTGGGCTAAAAAAGTGCCAGCCGTTTTTTACGCGGCTGGCATTTCCTATTCTATTTTTCCAACATTTCCAGATACTCCGGAAACGGCTGCAACGCCCGTTTCAGAATTCCGTTCACATATGCGATCAGAATGCCATAATTCGTCATCGCCACGCCTTGTTCTTTCGCATGCTGGGCACGATACTGCATCTCCCGCTCGTTTAACATGCAGGCGCCGCAGTGCACGACCATGGCAAACTTCGACAGATCATCCGGAAATTCTGTTCCGCTGGTAAATGCAAACTGCACATCCTTTTTCGTGTATTCCCGAATCCAACGCGGCAGTTTCACCGTGCCGATATCATCGCACTGTCTATGGTGGGTACAGCCCTCAGAGATCAAAATCGTATCACCGTCTTTAATCGTATCCAATGTTTTAACACTCTGAATCTGATTTCGCAGCGTTCCTTTATACCGTGCAAACAGAATCGAAAAGGATGTCAAAAGAACGTCATCCGGTGTATCCGCGGATACCTTATGAAATGCCTGCGAATCGGTGACAACCAGCTTCGGTTTTTCTTTCAAAGAATTTAATGTATCGACAAGCTCTGTCTCCCGTGTCACCAGAGAGATCGCTCCCACCTCTAAAATATCCCGGATGGTCTGCTGCTGTGGCAAGATCAGACGTCCTTTCGGAGCCGCGCTGTCGATTGGAACAACGAGGATAACGGTATCTTTTGGCTGCAAAAGATCGCCAATGATGCGTTTTTCATTTTCTGTCTCACCGTTTAATCTTGCCAAAAGTTCTTTCAATTCCCAGATATGTTCCCCGGTATATGCACTGACAAACAGGAGATTCTTTTCGCCTGCAAACTGTTTCTTTAATGCCTCGCGCTGTGCTTCTTCCAAAAGCTCTGATTTATTGATAGCGACCACATGCGGCATGTTTTTCTCATTGATTTTCTCTATCAATGCCTGTTCTGTCGCATCCGCACCTGCAGTTCCGTCGATCAATACGACTGCAATATCCGTCTTATTTAACACCTGATAACTTTTTTCTACACGCTGTTTTCCAAGTTCGCTGTCATCATCAAGTCCCGGCGTATCGATCATCACGACCGGACCGAGTGGCAGAAGTTCCATTGTTTTACTGACCGGATCCGTTGTCGTACCGCGCACCTGAGAGACGATCGACAGGCTCTGTCCCGTGATCGCATTGATAATACTCGATTTTCCTGCATTTGTTTTTCCAAAGATTCCGATATGTACCCGCTCGGAGGACGGTGTCTGATTCATGCCCATAAACGACTCCTTTCTTAGAAACGGAAATCACGCTGTCCGTTGTGAATGTTTGCAATATACTCGGTCGCTTTCTCCCGTACTTTTTCATTCGGAATTGTCAAAAGTTCTTTTGCGATCAACTCCTCACCAATCGCTTTTGTCTCCGGTGATGCATAATCCTCCAAGTATTCTTTCAGCGTCATTAATGCATTCGGATGACAGCAGTTAATAATCTGTTTGCTCTTTAACAGACTCATGAATCGATCACCGGTTCTGCCGGCACGATAACAGGCGGTACAGAAACTCGGCACATACCCTAATTTCATCAGCCAATTTACAACCTCATCGAGCGTACGGGTATCGCTGACATCAAACTGCGTGGTATCCTCTGGTCTTTCTTCCTCGCCATACCCGCCGACACTGGTACGAGAACCGCCGCTGATCTGTGAAACACCAAGATGTAACACTTTTTTCCGGCTCTCCACACTTTCACGGGTAGATACGATCATTCCGGTATATGGCACTGCGATTCGCAGACAGGCCACAATCTTTGCAAACAGATCATCAGAAATACCATTGTCAAACGTATCCGGATCAATGTCATCCGCACGGCGCACACGTGGTACACTGATCGTATGCGGGCCGACACCGTCATACGCTTCCATATGCTCGGCATGCATAATGATTCCGGTAAAGTCATACCGGTAATTATTCAGGCCGAACAAAACACCGATTCCCATGTCATCAATTCCGGCTGCTCTTGCGCGATCCATCGCCTCTGTGTGATACGCATAGTTGGATTTCGGTCCGGTCGGATGCAGATCTTCATATGCTTCTTTGTTGTAAGTCTCCTGAAACAAAATATACGTTCCGATTCCGGCATCCCGCAGCATCCGGTATTCTTCTACCGTGGTTGCAGCGATGTTGACATTGACACGGCGGATGGCGCCATTCTTATGCTTAATGCTGTAAATGGTATCGATACTCTCCAGAATATATTCGATTGGATTGTTGACCGGGTCTTCACCTGCCTCGATCGCCAGACGTTTGTGTCCCATATCCTGCAGGGCTGTCACCTCTTTTACGATTTCTTCCTGTGTCAGTTTCTTTCTTGGAATATGTTTATTTGTCGCATGATACGGGCAGTATTTACAGCCGTTGATGCAGTAATTCGACAAATACAGCGGTGCAAACATGACAATACGGTTGCCGTAAAATTCCTGTTTAATCTTCTCCGCCAGCTTGTAGATGCGCTGATTCAAATCCTCGATCTCGCAGTCTAAAAGCACCAGTGCTTCTCTGTGAGAAACCCCTTTCATCTCTGATGCTTTATCTAAAATTTTCTCGATCACTTCCCGATTGTTCTTATTTTTCTCGGCATATTCCAAACAATCTTTAATCTCCCCATCATCAATAAATTCCTCTGCTTTTGGTGACATTACATTATACATACTCTAACTTCCTTTCTTGCTCTATCTACTAATTTTTCCGTTTCCTCTTCCTGCTTCTTCTCTAGCTTTTTTCTTGCATTTCCAGTATAGCGATTCACTGATGTTTTTATCATTCTGCATGGACATTTGCGGATTGATTTTACAAAGACCCAGGCGCCCATTCACGCAAACACTATATCGGCTGATAGTCTCCGCGGTCCACAACAAGCTGATACCCGATAGATTCCATACGCCGCTGCAAACATCCGCGGCACTCTGCAGCCTCCTCACCAGTACAGATTTTGTTATCATACAGTTCATATTTTTTCCGCACACCCGTCGGGGAAAGGTTCGGCATCACAACATTGGCCCCCGCCAAAATCCCTTTTTCCCGTCCTCGTGGGTCCAACGTTCCAAGTGCCGTTGTCGCCGGCAAAAGCACATTCGGTTTTAAAAGCCGAAGCAGACTCAACAGAAACAATGTCTGCTCCACGCTGCCCTGCGCCTCATCGGCAAACGGTGTCTCATGATGCGGCACAAACGGCCCAATCCCGATCATATGCGGCTGTAGTTCCTGAATAAAACAAAAATCATCCGCCAGTGTCTCCGCCGTCTGATGGGGCGAGCCGACCATAAACCCACAGCCAACCTGATAACCGATTTCTTTTAACTCGTACAGGCATTTTTTTCGATGTGAAAGCGACATCTCTTTCGGGTGCAGCTTTTCATAATGTGACTCATTCGCTGTCTCATGGCGCAGCAGATACCGGTCCGCGCCGGCATCAAAATACGCCTGATAACTCTCCCGGCTCTTTTCCCCGATCGACAACGTGATCGCACAATCCGCAAAGTTCTCTTTTATATTTCGGACAATCTGTACGATTTTTTCATCTGTATAATACCAATCTTCTCCGCCCTGCAACACAAAGGTCCGAAATCCCAACGCATAGCCCTCTTTTGCACAAGATAAAATTTCTTCTTCACTCAATCGGTACCTGTCTGCATTGTGGTTGCTTCTTCGAATGCCACAGTACAGACAGTCATTTTTACAAAAATTTGTAAATTCAATCAGACCACGCGTGTAAATTTTATTTCCAAACTGTCTCTGGCTGCAGGCGCGCGAGCGCGCATACAAGGATTCTTTGTCCACAGAATCCTGATTTTTTAAAAGAGTTATCCACTCCTCTCTCGAAAGTCTGTGGGTTTCTTCCAATCGATCTAACAGCGCTTCTGTTTCGTTTTTCATGCGCCACCCCCTTCTGTCACTTTCGAATAAACGGTTCGGGCTGTAATTCCCGCGATTCGACCGATTTTTCCCGACAGGGCACTGATTTTATCCTGCGGCGCATCCATCGCCACACTGATCAGGGAAAGATTCCGCTTCGGATACGGCACGCCCATCCGGCCAATGATCCACTCCCGGTATTCATGCAAAAGATCGTTCAATTTATCGATATGCGCGGGATCTTCCACCACGATCGCAATCATCGCTACTCTTGTTTCCATATATTTTCCTTTCCCAAAACAAAAAAGAAACCGTATGTACGCTCTGTACACAAGGTTTCCAAATACACAGCCAGTTCTCCACACACTGCTGCCTCATACGATTTATGGTTGTTTTGTTTCTTGTTCCTCAGGACGTACCTTGTGAATGAGAAGTTTTTCACCGGTTTGGTGTAAGAACGAATCTGTCACCGCACCTGCCTCTAATACCATACCATGCTTTTTTTCAATACACAAGTTTTTATTAAAAAACCTGCCGCCTTTTTATCTATCATAAATATAAGAAGGGTATTTCGCAAGGCGACAGGATTTTTCACTATTTCAGCAGCTCCTTTAAAGCTTCCATGCTTTCATTGTTTAACGCTACTTTATTTTCTTCCTGAATCTGCAGGTAAACTTCTTTGCGGTAAACCGGTACTTCTTTCGGCGCCGTAATACCGATTTTGATCTGATCCCCGCGTATCTCTAAAATGGTAATCTCAATATTGTTATTGATCATCAGGGATTCTCCCTTTTTTCTTGTCAATGCTAACATGTCTGCTGTCCCCGCTTTCCTGCTGTTTCCTAATTTTCCATCCTTGAAAACAATATTTTACTGACTGATCGTCTGCGCTTTCTTTTCCTTTAGTCGATCATAAATTTTATGTTTTACTTCATAGTCTCCATCTAAAATAATCTGACAGGCCTTATTTGTATCTGAATTAATGATCAACGGTGCTTTTTGATTCATACTCATCTGCGTAATGTCGTGTGGCACTGTCAATGTTGTCAACACAAATGTGTTAAACGGCGTCAGATCTCCGAGCGGCTTTAATGCCTCCTCCGATACCTCCGGCTGATAATCCGGTGCTAAAATGGTTGGATCCACTACGGTAAGTGCCATGGCCGGTTCCTCACAGGACTGCAGCCACATGATAGATCCATCTTCTTTCTCCGCATCGTGAATCAGGGTAAAGTGTTTCAAATCCGGAAATCCAATGATTCCGTCTTCAAATGTAATAATTTTATCATCTTCTACACTTATTGTTCCAAAGAGTCTTGTTTCGATTGTTGTCATATGCCCCCGCAGGAAAAACCACTTCCTGCACTCCTTTCTCCGGTTCGCATCCGAATCACATTCGGGTCTCCTAAGTTTTATTTTACCATTTTTATTCTAAGATTCCTAGTCTTTTCTTCGTTTCGCGCGCTATAACTAGATATAATCCAAAAGAGAAGTAGAATTCGCCTTGCCTGCTGCCTGTAAAGAGGCCTGATATGCGTAATAGGCGGATGTATAATCCAACACGATATCCGAGATTTCACGATCTTCATTTTTGGATTTCAGTTCTTCAAACGTCTCCTGCTGGCTTAACATCCGGTTCTTCGTCAAGGAAAGACGATCACCTTTCGAACCGACATCTGTTCTTGCTAAGATTGCTTTCTGCTGGTGACGTTCAAAATTTCCGATGTTTTTGCTGAACAGGTTTTTCATATTGTCATCTGCGTAATCGCATTCTTTCTGCGCAGCCTCAAGCCATTGTGTCAGTTTTTCCTGTGAGGCAGAATCCGAATAGCGTTCCTCTGACATTTTCTGTTTGATTGCATCCACCTTATCGTGTGCATTGATGGCCGCCTGCACTGCCTCCTCCAACTCCTCGATATCCCGTCCGACGTCAGCCGTGATGACATCCTCCGGTTGCGTGTTGATCGTCAGATTCTGGTTGAAGGCGATGGTATATTCAATTTCCTGGCGCTCTTTTGTATAGGTGATGTTTTCCTTTTTGTCTGTACAGTCGAAATACATTTCCGGGCGAACATCTTCTTTTGAAAAGCCTTTTTTGTCGTATGTTACTTCAAAAGAAGATTTTCCGCTTTCCAGTGCGCTTTTCATACTATCGCTAAAAATAATCTCACCGGTATCCGGAATGTAAAGAATATCGGACTCTACGCCTGCATCGTCTTTCAGATCAAATCCGTTTTTCTGCCATTCGGCATAACTGATGGTTCCCACATGCCAGTTTACAGGTGCCGGTGTACCTTGATGATTGCTTGGATATGTATATGTTCCCTGTGTTTCTGTATAGCCCGCTTCCCCCGGTTTTTTTCCGTTTCCATCTGTGATCAGACCTGTATACTTAAATCCGGTCAACGTATTCTGCCCTTTCTCCGTCTGATCATATGCCAGCCGAACCCGATAATTTGTCGTCTCAAAAGGCATATCAGGTGTGTTTGCATCTGCCGTCGGCGGTGTCGAATTCGCAATATCCCCAGTCGGCACCTCGATCTTATTGCCGTAATATTTTTTCTCGTTGATATCCTCAAACGTAAATTTTTCCGTGATCGAATATTCCATATCCGGCTCATCTTTGATCAATGTCACCGTCTTATTCGTCTTATACCCGCCGAACACGCTGCGTCCCGCCTCATCGGTGTTCATCTCCGCATAAATCTGACTCTTGATCCCCTTCAGATTTTTTAAGATATCATTTCGGTTATCCTGTGTCAGAGAACCATTTGCACCATAGTTGCACTGCTTGTTGACATCACCTAAAAGAGTCACGATATTGTAAAGTGCCCCCTCTGTGACATCCAGCCATGACTCTGCATCCGGAATATTTTTTTCATAAAACTGATTGATCTCACTTAACGTGGTCCGCAATCTGAGCGAACGGATCGCAATGACCGGATCCTCCGACGGACGCGAAATTTTCTTCTGCGTCGACATCTGGGTGTTCATCCGGTCCACCGCAGTTTTATTGTTGTTGATATTGTAAATATTGTTTCGGTTTATCATTGAATTTGTAACACGCATGATACCCCTCCTATGTTATACGCCTGTCTGCAAGATCAGGCGGTCGTAAATTTCTGTCAGTGTCTGGATCATACGGGAGGCCAGATTGTACGCATTTTGAAATTTGATCAGATCCAACGCTTCCTCATCCTCATCGACGCCCGATACCGACATTCTCTGATTTGTGATCGTGTTTGAAATATTGTTATAATTGTTGTAAAAAATTTCTGACTCCTGCGTGGAAACCGATACATCCGAGATCATACATTTCAAAAATCCGTCCGCAGAATTTCCACGGAAAATGGTCCGGTCACTCTTTAAGGTCAAAAGCTCGTTTACCACTGTGGAATGATCTGCGACACCATTGATATATTCTTCCCGGGTTTCAGTTGCCATCAGGTTGGCATCCTTTAACAGTTCCTTTCGCACCTGCAGATTGGATGCTGTCAATTTATAATATGTATCTTTGTTTGCAAATGTAGTGTCATCCGCCGTATCTGCCAGATTATCCGTTGACTTTTTTGTATACTCCGTAAACTCATAGCTCTCCCGCAGTCCGGTCACATCCTTTGCGTCAAAGAAATTCCCTGCCTTATTTCCATAGCCGTCCACGCCATAACTGTCATCCATTATATTAATCGGATGCCCCTGCGCATCATAGGTCTGCTGCTTTTGAATATCGTTAAATTCCTTACAATACGAACGCACAAACGAATTCATCTGTGCCATATAATACGGAATTCCCATAAAGCTGATGCCCTCTCCGAGGCTGGCATCCTTTGCGACCATCCCACTTGCCTCCGACTGTGTGATCGGATTTTTCAGGTAAAAACGATAGGTCGAAATGTTGCCGTTTTCATCGGTTTTGACATCAAATCCATCATAGGCATACTTCGTATTATCGACCGTCAAAAGTCCCCTCTCACTCATCGTCATCTGATCAATGGTACTCTGCGACGGGTTGGAAATATCGATATAGGTACTTGTCGCTTTTGATACCACGCCACGGAAATTTTCATTATTATTTCCGTCGCGCACATCAAACAGTGCTTTTAAACTTCCGATACAGCTATTTGCTGTGACGTTAAATTTATTTCCAGTATCCGACCAGGTAATATCATATAACCCATCCACATCCGACTGATTTACTTTTTCTTTCCGCGAAACGCACTGCAAGGTTCGATACTCAAATGTATCGACAAGCACCTGTCCGTTGATCTTCACCTGAAAATTTGTCGCGCCGGTCGGATCGTCCGGGTTCTGCGAATTGACCACCTGCGTTTCCACTGCCGTTGTCGGAACGATCGCGGAGAGCTCATCGATCAACAGTGCCCGCTGATCCCGAAGCTCATTCGCATAGCCGCCGGTCAATTCCACGACATTGATCTGCTTATTCAAAATCGAGATCTTCTGTGCGATGGAATTTATATTTGTGACCAGGTTATCAATTTCCTGATTACAGCTGACCTGCAGATCGGTCAGTGTCTGACTCATACTGTTAAAATAGTTGCACAGATCCTGTGACGAACTGACAACCGTCGTGCGGACATCCGTATCATCCGGTTTTCCCTGTAATGTTGTGATCGCATTAAACGTCTTATTCAAAAGGGAAGAAAAACCGGTGATCGCATCGTCATCCTGAAACAGACTGTCGATCTGTTTTGTATAATACAGCCGCCGCTCATATAATCCCTCTTTGCAGCTGTTTTCCCAATATTTTTTATCGTAAAATTCATCCCGCAGCTGCTTGATCGCCGTCGTCTGTACACCAGCACCCATGGTACCGTATTTTGCAGTGACGCGAATTGCCTCTGCTGCCTGTGTCATTGCCTGCTGCTTGGAATAACCTTCTGTATGTACATTCGAAATGTTATTCGCTGTCGTATGCAGTGCTGCCTGTGCTGTATTTAATCCGGAGCCTGCAATGGTAAGTCCAAAAAATTGTGATGGCATATATCTCCCCCCTATCCTAATTTTTCAATCAGATGTTCTAACATCTCACTTACTACATTCATATATCGGCTTGCCGCGTTAAACGCATTCTGATATTTGATCATATTTGTCAGCTCTTCATCAGACGAAACACCGATGACACCCTGTCTCTGGTTCGAAATCGAAGACACAGTATCCTGCAGACCACTTGCTACCGACTGATAGACACTTCCATCTGTCGCGATCGCACCGGTCATTGCAACATAATAGCCTTTTACAGAACACGGTGTCGTGGCATTCGGACTTAAGGTCAGGTTCTCATCCGTAAATACCATCGCCAGTTTTTTTCCGAGATCATAACCGATCTGATTTTTCATCTCATACGGGAGCAGACTGGCATTTTTAAATAATTCCTCTTTTACATGACAGTTCGCTAACGAGTACATTCCCGTTTTGTCATTCCAGTTTTCCGGATTCGGGCTTTCCTCCTGATACACATAATAGGTTTTTGTTTCACCGTTTACGGTAAGGGTCTGTTTTCGATAACGTTCCTCTCCATAACGGGAAAATAATTCATGCGGTTCTCCGTCGGAACCCGTTGCTGCATTTTCTTCATCCCAGACCTGAAGTGTCTGACCATTATCCGTTGTGATCGTCTTATTCGGACAAAAAACATCATTGATCGAAGTCATCACATGATGCATCAACTGATCCAGTGCCGCCTGCGCAGACATGACGCTGGACATTCCGGTTGCCACATGATCCCAGGTCGAATTATTATACTTATCTGCGCTGACACCTTCCACGTCACGATAATCCGCCCAGCGGTCGCCGCGCGCCAATATGAGTGCTTTCAGTTCTCCTACATCCGTATTCAATTCCGTCGAAATATCAGTCGAATAATTAAAGACATACGCATAGTCTTTGCGCTGTACATTGGATAAATGTTCCCAATACGGTGTAATAAATCCCGTAATCTCATCTACCTGTTTTCCGATACTGTAAACATTGGCGTCGGTGACAAATTCCTGTCCCTCCAATTTTACCGTTACGGCTCCTTTTGCGTCTTCTTTATAGCTGATATTTGCAAGCGCACTCAACCGGTCTAATAACTGATCCCTCTCATCCCGCAGTGTCATCGCTGTCTCGATTCCGCCTGCCTCGATTGCCTGGATGCGCTGATTATACTCTTTGATCTGTCTGCCTATTTTGTTGATTTCATCAATGTCTTTGGAAATTTTGTCGTTGAGTCTCTGCTGATATTCCTGCAGACCAGTATAGATCGCCTTTCCACGTTCTAAGACGAGAGACGCCTTTTGAATGACCAGACTTTGTTTTACTTCACTGGATGGATCTTTTGCAAGTTCCTCGATCGCAGCCCATAAACTGCCATCCCGTCCATCCTGAAGACTGTTTCCATTTCCGATGAGAGCCTCCTGAAAAGTCTCTCCCTCTAATTCCTGAAAACAAGTTTCAATTTCACTTGTCGCCTCGGAACATGCCTGATAAAAGGCCTGTCTTCCCGATTCAGACCGATAATATTTATCCAAAAAAATATCTCTCGTGTGCACCACATCGGCAATGGTCACACCGAGTCCTACCTGCTGATTACTGATCGCTGTAGTCGTATTGATCGTTGTATAATTGCGGTCCGCAAAAAGCACCTGCTGTCTGACATACCCAGGTGTATCCACATTTGCAAGATTGTTCGCTGTGGTATTCAGTGCGTGCTGATTATTCTGCAGACCGGATGCAGCTACATACAGGCTTCCCATTCCATTTGCCATAGGATAACCCTCCCCTTTTTTCTATATGGTTTCCTTTACTGTCGCGCATCAAAGCCACTATTGGCTAACAGCTCGCCTGTATTATATGCCTTCTTGTCGTAATTTGCTGTCTCTGGCGCCTGCCGGATACTGCGAAATAAAGTAAGATCAAACTCGATCATTTCTAGTGCCTGATTGATCAGGGATTGATTTTGCGCATTGATGTCGTTCATTTCCTGCAACGTGGTTTTTAATCGAACACGCAGGTCGTTGAGCCGTTTCTGTTCTACTGGCTGCTTATGTAAAATGCGGACCATCTCATCGATCGTCAGTTCCTCTGGTTTTCGATTTAACACGACTGCCATATCTTTGATGACCTGCGTAAATTTCCCTTCCAGATTCACGATTCTGTTCGCGATCTCCTCCTCCTGAGCGGTAATCTCCTGCAGTTCTTTGATATCCGCATCTATGATCACTTGTTTTTTCTTTTTAGACAGGGAAACGAGCCCTTCATACTCGGTATTTTCCCTGTCCAACACGTCTAATAATTCATCCATTAAACTAGCCACGGCCAACCCCTCACTTTACTGTAATGAATTGTACTTCTCTAAAAGCTTACCTGCAAAATCCCCGGCATCTACGTGATATTCTCCTGACTCAATCTGAGACTTCAATTTCGCAACTTTATCCTTGCGGATTTCCGGTGCGTCTGCCAGTGCCTGTTTTGCGATCTGGTAATCCCGGCCTGTCTGTGACATAACAAACTCATCCTTCTTTGCGACTGCAGAAACGCTCTTTGTCGCACTTACCTGTTTTGTTTTATAAATCTGAGCGATCTGGTTATAAGCCTCTACACGCATAACGGCATCTCCTTTCTAAAATTGAATTCCCTTATTTTTTAATCATTTATCTGCCTTACTCTATTTATCGGATGATGCAAAAAGAAAATTAGCCGAAAAACGGGAGTTTTTTTAACTTTGTGCGTTTTCCGTTTTTTCTCCCCTTTTTTGGGGAACTTAATTGGTAAAACACAACAAAATTACAGTTTTTTGGCTAGTCCTTTCATCCCAGGTTTCCATAAAATTCCTGTATTTTTTTCTTCTCTGGCCTATCCGTTTATCTGTTTATCTAATTTTTCGATCAGAACATCCACATCAATTCCATGCGTCATACATGCCTGTTCTAATGTTTCTCTCGGAGAAAGATGACAGCCGACACAGTGCATCCCCATTTCCTCTAAACACTGTTTCGTTTCCGGATGATATTGTAAAAGTGCTCCGATCAAAGAATATTTTGTAACTACCATTTTTTCTTCCTTTCTTTTCCTATTCTAACACTGGTTTTGCGATATACTTGTCGATTTTAGTATCAAAGATATGACTGGTTCCGGATGCGCGAAGGACTGCCGCTGTATCCGAACCGTGGGAACTTCCACCAAGTACGACGACCGGCTCCTGCTCCGGTAAGCATCCGGCATCGACTGCCATCGCCGCGATCTCCACGATCACTTTCGTTCCCTGTCCGAGCATACGAAGCGTATTTGCCATAATTTCTGCCGGATACATTCCGCCTTTTGCTCCTGAGATTGCGCGCTCCACACCGCTCAATGCATGTGTCGCAGACAGTATTGTAAACCCTTTTTCCTGTAACGTCTTTCTTGTCGATTCGTCCATCTGATTTTTCCCCGGCTCTTTTGTGCCATATGCAGTGGTCACTAATACAATATGAAACTTCTCAATCTCTTCCTTTGAAAAATAGTCTGCTGTTTTTCCCGTCGTCGTCGCTACTGCAATATACTTGATTCCTTGTTTTTCTGCTTCCTCTACTGCTGCACGAATGACAGCTTCTGTGTTTTGTACGCCTGGTTTTTCTAATACTAACATATTGTAACTTCCTTTCTTCTATTTTCTATACGTTTCAATTTTACAAGTATGTTTCTTACTTTTAGAATCATAATTAATTCCCACTAAAAGCATTTCTCCTCCATACCCTCTCATTCCCTGTGGATAATCCTGATTTTTAATCTGATGAATCGCACCATCCTCCGTCTTGTTCCATTTTAACTCAATCAGTAAAAGCGGAAGTGTAGACGCTTTTTTCGGGAAAAATACCACATCCGCGTAACCATGTCCGGACGGCAGTTCCTCGATTCGTAAAAAGTCATCGACACAACTGATATATGCCATTCGGATCACACTGCGTAATGCCTGCTCATTATTATAAAAAGTCGGTGCTGCCCCCGCTTTATGTGCTTCTTCGATTGCATCTGCAACTGCCTCTTCATCCATGTTTAACGTTGCTTCCAATAATTCTTCAGACCCTCGGATCAATTTTGCAAGCTCCGTATGTTTCCCGTTTGAAACGGCACGAATAAATTCTTCCTGCACCTCTTCATTTGGAATCCGAACCGATTTTTCTTTTGCATCATACGAAAGATACCCTAAATGTACCAGCAGCGTCAATACATCATCCTTACTTTTTATCGTTGTCATATCATTCTGAAACGTACCGGAATCAATTTTTACAGATGCTCCTCCTAACATCTGAAGAATCGCCTGCTTTAATCCATCCTCATCTAAATCAATATAAAACTGCAATGACTGATAGGTTTCTGTCTGTGTCCAATAGCTTGCAAATTCTTCACTTTTCACCGCTTCCATGACGGAATTCGGATTATACACCGAAGAAACACGACGAAACGAATATCCATTATACCACTTTTTCATTTCCTCAAAGTCCATATTTGCCTGCTCACACAATGTTTTTACTTCTGTTTCCGTAAAACCAACATATTCCGCCAACTGTTTCGGTGCGAGCATCGTATACTCCCGAAAATCCGTCATTGCAGACTGCGTTCCATATTTTTTGATTGGAAGAATTCCGGTCATGTATGCGCCTTCTATGATCTTATCTGTCAACGCACTGTTTTTAAATAATCCACGCAGAAAAAGAATATAGGCATCCTGCAACTCTTTCTCCTCTTTCGCCTCCCGAAACAATGCATCCCACTCATCAATAATGATGATAAACGTATTCCCTGTCTTCTCATGAATCGCAGCCAGCGTTTCTGACAATGTCTGTTCTTTTTTTACATCCGGATACGCTTCTTGCAGTTCCATGATCACTTTCTCCTGCATCCGATCCACTATCTGCTTTTTCTCCTCTGCATTAGACAAAAACCATGTCAGATCAAGATAGATCACATCATATTTATTTAAATGTGCTTCAAAAGAAGGATCCTTTGAAATCTCTAATCCTTCAAAAAGATTCTTCGAATCGCAGCTTTTATCATAATACGCACATAACATTTTTGCCGCAAAAGATTTTCCAAACCGCCGCGGTCTGCTCACACAGGTAAGCTTATCCGTGGTCCCCAAGGTTCGATTGATAAAAGCGATCATTCCTGTCTTATCCACATACATGCCTTTTCGCATCGTAGCAAATCCCGCATTTCCAATGTTTAGATAATTTCCCATACAAAAACACCCCCTTCCCGTTTTTTCTTATTTATTGAAATTTCATATCTACTGCGATTTCATTTCCATCCACTTTTACATCCGCAAGGCTGCCGCACACAAGCGGCATCATCGGTGCCAGATGACCGATATCAGTATCCATCACAATCGGTACATGCAGATCCGAAAGGATATCCACGACCGCATGATACTGGTCTAAGCCCAGGAATTCCTCGCCAAAGCAAAGCGGTCGTCCGATCAAAAATCCGCTTGCCGTATCGAACCATCCGGCATTTTTTAGCTGCCAGAGTGTGCGTCGAATCGCCATCACATTTAAATCGCAGCTTTCTAAAAACCAGAGCACACCATCCTCTTTATAGCGCTCTTTGAAATCGGAAACCGCATCAAATTTCGTTCCAACAAGATTTCCGAGGCAGTCCAGACAGCCGCCTAACAGCCGCCCGTTCAGTGTCACTTTTTTCTGCGTATCCTCGGTGCCATCCGGCTGATACACATGCAGTTCTCGTTTCTCTGTGATGTTATAGGGAACGAGTGGATGTTCTTCATCTTTTAACGATTCCTTTTCCCAGCCGTCATAGCCATGTACCGTCCGGGTTTTTCCACTTAGCAGATCATATGCATCCTGCAGACTCTGATGCCACGGCTCCATACCAAATGCCGCCGCACATGGTCCGTAGATGGAGGCAGTATCGCACAGCGTTGCCAATAAAAACGTCATATTCGTATTATCTGAATATCCCATAAACCACTTCGGTTCAGCCGTTTTTATCTTTTCAAAATCCACTTCACTCATCGTCTCACACATCAATTCCCCGCCGCCACAGGAAATCAGGATATCACTGGTATCATTACAATAATATTCTGTCAGTTCTTTTCCGCACACTTCAGGCGTATTACTGATTCCGATGCCGCATCCCGCATAACTGTTCGGTCCCAGCTCTATGGAATGTCCCAGCGCACGGAATTTCTCCTGTGCATGATCAAATGCGGTATGATACGGTTCGATATTACACCCAAATGATGGTGCCACAAAACCGATCGTGCCGTTTGGGGGTAAAAATTTTGGATATTTCATTGTCTCTTACTCCTTTTTCTTTTTCCTGTGTTCTAGTATAACGCATTCCGCAATAGAACGCAAAGAAAGCATGAAAAGTGTGATCAACACATTTGACGAAAATATCTCAACCTTCCGTCTCCAATACACAGTTTTCGGTATCCGGCAGGAGTCAAAGACCGGGGTGGCTGAACAAAAGTGGCTTTGGCAGAAATGATAGTGAGTTTGGATGGGCGGCTTCATTTCTGTCTAGCCACTTTTGTTTCAGCCACCCCGGTCCTTGACTCCTGCCGGATACTGAAAACGTCCGTGTAGAGATACCTCCCGTAGAAATCGTTATTTACTCTTGATACGCTTTATAAAACAATTCTATATACTTTTCTTTATCCACAAATACCGGATTTACTTTGGTCGGCCCTTTTATGGCAGCTGCTTCTGCCAGGAATTCGAAATCTTTTGGATCGATCTTTTTTTCTTCTGAGAATTTTGGAATCTTTAAACGTCTGCACATTTGTTCTATATGGTCAATCCCTGCATATGCCGCTTCTTCATCTGACATTCCTGTCGTATCTACCCCCAGCGCTTCTGCAACTTCCGCATATTTTTTCGCCGCTCCCGGAACATTATAGCGGCTTACACACGGAAGTAGCATCGCATTTGCCACGCCATGTGGAATATCATAAAACCCGCCTAATGCCTCTGCCATACAATGCACGGCCGCCACATTCGAATTTCCGAATGCCATTCCTGCGATCACACTGGCACTCATCATGTCTGTCAGGGATTCTTCCGATTTTGTCTCAACCGCGTTGACCAGACTCTTTCCGATCAATGCAATCGCTTTCATTCCTAATGCGTCCGTAACCGGAGAAGCTGCGGTACATGTATAGGATTCTACGGCATGTGTTAATGCATCTACACCGGTCGATGCTAACAGATGGGCCGGAAGCCCTTTTAATAACTGCGGATCCAAAATGGCGATCTTTACCGAATTATGTTCGCCCCAAATACATTTTTTCTGCATGAGCTCTGTATCATTAATGATCGATTCATGCGTCACTTCGCTGCCCGTTCCGCATGTCGTCGGCACGCAGATCAACGGTGCGATATCTTTTTCTAATTTATCCCCATACCACTGACGGACCGTTCCTCCGTTTGTCATGATCGCTCCCATTGCTTTTGCCGTATCCATAGAAGAGCCGCCTCCAACCGCAACGATGACTTTTGCTTCGGCCTCCCGGGCAAATGCACCTCCTTCATCGATGTCCTTGTCTCTCGGATTCGGTACCACTTTATCCCAGACTACATATTCCATACCCAAGGATTTCATATCTTCAAACAACGGTTCAAGCAATCCGGTTTCTAATAAAACCTGATCTGTCACCACCAACACTTTGTCACCAAATTTTTTTGCTTCCTCTGCAGTCTTACGAAATGCACCATTGAAAAATATTAGTTTTGTTGGCATAAAAAAACCATATGTATCATAAGCCATATCACTTACCTCCTTGAACAAATTTATTTTTTATCTCCTATGTCGATTGAGTTTTCTTTCTACAATTTTTACCAGCATCGAAAGGACAAAACAGATCATTAAATACACAAGTGCAAGAATCGTATAAGACTCTATGGTCAAAAATGTCTGTGATGCATATGCTTTTGTGGTCTGTAGAAATTCCGGTACCGAAATATATGCCATCAGAGAAGTATCTTTTACAAGTGTCAGTAAATTCCCTTTAACTCATTTGTTCCCGATTCCTTAAATCCAAACAGCGCTGTTCCTGAACCAGCGATCGTAATTGTTCCGCTTTCTCTTAATCTTTGTAATGTCTCTGACACATCTTCAGAAGCTGTCTCTGTACTTTCCTCTTTTTTGTCGGTCGATGCTGTCTCTGTTGATTCATTTGTTTTTTCGCCACATCCGCTCAAACAACCTATTAAAAATACAACTGTCATCACCAATGCAAATATTTTTTTCTTCATACCGTTTCCTGCCTTTCCTCAGTGATTTTGTATTGTTCTAACAAAAACAGGGCGATGAAACCAATCGGCTTCATCGCCCCATTCAAGCTATCAAGATCTAAAATCTATTATATCGGGTCTTAAACCCAAAGCAATAAATTTCAGCCTAAATTTACTTGTGCCAGAGCCCAAATTCTATACACTACTCCAATTTCCATAAATCTTCTCTGTTTTTCCATTCACTTTTACGGTAAGATAAGCACGCACCCTTGCATAATATTTCTTTTGTACTTTTATATTTTTAATAGTTTTCGAAGTGACAGTGTTCTTTGCAATCATCACAGACTGTTTTGCTTTCTTAAACTTTTTATCGGTACTGTACTGCAGCTGATACCCGCTCGCATGTTTGTCTTTTTTCCAGGTAACAGATAAACCGTTTTTCACCGCTTTTATTTTCGCAGTCTGTTTTTTCGGCGCAACCCGAAGCAAAAGCGTCAATTGTTTCTCTTTGTAAATGTTTGTCTCCTCCGCAGTGATCACAAGACTTGTCACACCTGGTTTCTTCGCCGTAATTTTTCCTTTTTTATTAACTACTGCGAGATTTTGATCCTTAATCTGAAATTTCAATTCGGCATCTCCGCAGTTTGCAATCTGCATCTGATACGGTTTCTCTTTGCAGCCTACCCATACACTTCCAAAATATTCTTCTTCAATGATCGGTTCTGCTTTCCAGACCCATGTTCCGTCCGAAAACGGGATTTTATATTTTTTTGCGTATTTTTGTGCATAGGAATCTTTCTTTCCGTAGATACATACGTTTCGACTATGTTTGTCCGCCTCGTAATCATACATATCCTCTTCCCACGGATTTGGATAAAATGCATCGGATGCGATTTTGGTCACACTCTCCGGAATATTCACTTCCGTTAATTTCTTACAGCCGAGAAAACAGTTTGATCCAATCTTTTCTGTACCGTTTTTGATGATCGCTTTTTCCAGGTTTTGACAGTGAAAGAAACTACTGCCGAGCGATTTCACGCTCCCCGGAATGGTCACCTGTCTAAGATGCGGATTTCCTTTTTTTCCATTTTTCTTTTCCGAAAACGCATACTGTCCGATTTTTGTCACACCGTCTGGAATCACAACGCTTTCTGCTGTTCCGCGATACCATAAAAGAACGCCATCTTTGATTTCAAAATCCGAGGAACTCTGATCACTCGTCTGATCCACACTCTGTATCCCCTTTGTGATGTCTGCCACATTTTCCTCCTGTGCAAATGCTGGTGTACTCCAAAGCATAACCGCACTCATTGTCAGTGCCAACATTCTTTTTCCTATTTTTTTTGTATTCATACCGAATCCCTCCTATTTCTCTGTATATTTCTTATTCCTGCTATTTTATAGATAGATTAAAATTTATTTCAGCGTCTTCACCCTCAACGTAGTTGATTCATCACTATACCGATCATCCTTCTCATTTTTTTCTCTGGTATATGCCTTCACAGTGATCCAATACTTGGTGTTTGCACACAGCTTTTTCAAAACAACGGTATGTTTGTTCGCCCCTTTTACTCGCATCTCACTTGTCTTCCCTGTCGTTTCGTTAAAATACGAAATCTCGTATCCGGTCACTTTCGATTTCTTCTTCCAAGTCAGCTTGATCTGATCTTTCTTCACATTGAGTACACGCACGCCTCTCACCGGAGAGTCTTTTTCAAAGTCACTGAGTGTTCCTGTGGAAATGCCCAGATTTTTTGCCACGGTTTCCACAGTAGAACCTTTTTTACAATACACACCTTTCCATACTCCACTGACGGAAAGATGTTCCAGACAACGGAGTTCTTCTTTTGGATATGTCATGTTCGGAAACGCCAGTCTTTCTAAAAAGTGTGTATTACAAAACGCCTGCTCATCAAAAGCAGTGACCGCCTTTGGAAGGACCATATTGAAAACCTTTGCGGCCGCCTGTATCAGTTTCTTTCCATCTTTGCTATATAAACTTCCGTCAATGCTCTTGTACTTCTTGTTCTTTTTATCCACAATGATGTTGTTTAGGCCGTCACAATTATAAAACACACGCGTCAGATCCGATGTCACACTCGCCGGGATCGTGACACGATTCACATTTGTAATTCCGGTAAACGCGCTGTCTGCAATGCACTTTACGCCATTTGGAATCTCCACACGTTTTGCAAGTGACACGGAACGAACCAGCGTTTTTCCATCTTTCGTGTACAATAGACCATTTACTGTTTTATATGCCGGATTCTTTTTTGCCACGGTAATCGTACTCAAACAGCGGCAAGGTGCAAATACGTTCGTGTCAATCTTTGTGACGCTTGCCGGAAGAATCAGTTTATCCATTTCTTCACAGTCTGCAAACGCATCTTTTTGAATGGTTTTCACACCCTTTGGAACGTGAAACTCCTTTTTCATGCACGCATGGATCAACTCTTTTTTATCCCCTGTATACAGGCTTTTATTCCAGATTCGATACTGTTTTTTTCCACTTTCTATCAATACTTCGTTGCGTTCTCCACAGCCGGTAAACAACTGCATATCAATGGCCTCCACGCCGCTTGGCAAGATTACTTTCTTCAATTTCCTACATCCTGCAAACGCTTCCTTTCCGATTTCTTGTACACTGTTCGGAAAAACCAATTCTTTTAAACCACTGCAATCATGAAATGCCATATATCCAATTGTCTGTACGCCGTCTGGCAAATTCACACGAGTGCGCTTTTTTCACCGGAAAATGCCCCGTCACCGATATTTATCACACCCTTTGGAACTTCTGTCAGTGTCGCCGCCGCGCGGATCAGTTTTGTTTTGTCTTTGTTGTATAAGCTTCCATCCTGACTGCAGAACTTTGCATTGTTTTCATCTACCGTGATCGCATTGATGTTTCCGCAATCGAGAAATGCCAGCCAGTCAATCCCCCGTACACTTTCCGGAATTGTCACCAGCTCCAGTTTGTCACATCCGATAAACGCATAGGATCCGATCTGTGTCACACCATTGGAGACTTCCACCCGCTTGATCTGTGTTCTGTATGATCTCCATGGTGCATTCGTCATTCCCATTGGTGCGTCATTGGCATCATCCTCGGATTCGTCAATATAATTTTCCATTGCTCCTGTTCCGCTGATTTTTAGAACGCCGTTTTTCGAATTCAGCTCCCAGGTCAGTCGTTTTCCGCAGGTCCCGGAGAATTTGTTCTTTTGCGTTGCTTCCTTCTGCTGCACATCCACCGTTTCCTCCCCGGTCTGATCCATACTCTGCACATTGTCTGCATACACCCCTGCTGGTGTCGCTGCCAGCACCATGCTCAATGCAAGTACAGACATTCGTTTCCATATCTGTTTCATGCTTCTTCACTCCTTCTGTCTTTTTCTTGTATTCCTACATTTTTACCGTTTTTGTTTTGCTCCAGTCTCCATATAATTTCCAGTTCTTTTTCTCTGTTTTTCCCGTCCAATACGAGCGCACCCGGATATAATACGTCTGTTTGGCTTTTAACTGTTTCAATTGTTTCTTTGTTACCCCACGATCCGTTATTTTTATTGTTTTTACACCGCGTTTCCAGTTTTTATCGGTGCTGTACTGCAATTGATATCCCATCACCTGCTTTTGTTTTTCCCAACTGACCTCTATGTTTTTTGGGGATTGTTTTTTTATCTGAAGTTTCTGTGCCTCCGGTCGTACTTCCACCCAGGCATGTACGGTTTTCTTTGCAAAGTGCCCGCTTCCTCCAATGGAAACTTCCACATCCGCCACACCTGGTCCCCATGTACCTCCATATGCATCTACTACCTTTTTATCGGAACGGCGATATGTCAGATTCGGTCCGTACCAGTGGTTTACAATCCGTTTTCCTTTCCAGGCGGTTGTTTTGATCGTTTTTTTCGCTGAAAGCTCCGGTTCAACCAACGGCAGTTCTGTCGCATCAAACAGTGCTTCCTCATAAACCGGAAAATTCCATTCTTTCGCTTCTTTTTCCGTTTTTGAACCCGGATTTGTAAAAATGATATCCACATCAAAACCAGTCAGATCCGTCCAGTTTTTCGGAAGACGAATGCCCGCTTTTTCACACTTACCGAAAGCGCGTTCCCCGATTGTTTTGATTCCATCCGGCACATACACCCGTTCAAGATTCTCACAATGGTAAAAAGCGAACTTTTCAATGTCTCTCACTTCCTTTGGCAGCAGCACCTTTTTTAAAGAGGGACATCCGGAAAATGCATGGACCCCAATTCTTTTTACACCTTCCAAATCCGTCACCTCTACGGCATCGCAATGGCGCAGAAGCACCGTACCACCCTTGCTGTACAGACTTCCATCTATACTTTTATATTTCGGATTTTTCGTATCTACCTCAATTTGTTTTAACTGTTCGCATTCTGCAAACACACCATCTTCTATCTCTTGGACACTCTCCGGCAGATAAACCGATTCCAGACTGCTGCAACCCCAAAAGGCATTTTTCTCGATTCGAATCAGATTGTCGAAAAAAGAGATATCCTTTAGCTTTTTGCAATCATAAAAGGCATCTTCCCCGATGCTCGTTACACTGTCCGAAAGATACACCTGTTCTAAGTTTGAACACTCAAAAAATGCCTCACTTCCTATTCTCGTGATGCCGGATGCAACTCTCAATATACGGATTTGCTCTTTATACTTCTCCCACGGTGCCGGGCTGGAAAGAACTTCTGATTCGTCGTCCGAATAAAAATATTCCTCCATTATTCCACT
>JBJENW010000052.1:0-22964 GCA_051880395.1 Lachnospiraceae bacterium
ATCTACTCGAAATGAAAATCATAGTAGAAATATGGTCGAGCAGATCACTACTTTACGGACTTCCATTTTTTTAAGTCTTGACGAAAAACGTCTCAACCAATCGGTTCCAATACACAGTTTCCGGCATTCGGCAGGGAGAGAAGACAGGGGGCGGCTGGTTCAAAAGTGGCTTTGGCAGAAATGATAGTGAGCTCGGATGGCTGGGATTGGGATGCCTTTGTTGTTTTTCGGTCGGCGGACTGGCTGTGCAAAATTGTACGTGCAAGAAAGAATCCGTTTTTGATTCTTACTTGCGCATACAATTTTGTGCAGACTGTCCGACATTCGAAAAACAGCAAAAATAAAGCATCCCAATCCCAGCCGTCCGAACTCGACTTCATTTCTGCCTAGCCACTTTTGAACCAGCCGCCCCCTGTCTTCTCTCCCTGCCGAATGTCGGAAACGTCCGCATAGGACCTCCCCCGGTTGAGATATTTTTCGTCAAATTCCCCAAAAAGTAGTGGAGTCAGTAACGTAGGGGGTTTGCTCGACAAATCAGTATTTTGCCTTCTACTGATTTCCAAGCAGGATATTTTTCTCTAGTAAGCTCTGGTAAAGCCGCGCGATTGGAAGCCCCACCACGTTATTATAGTCGCCGCAGATCTGCTTAATGTATACGGCAAATTTTCCCTGAATCGCATAGGCGCCCGCCTTGTCCATCGGCTCCCCGGTTGCGATGTATGCCCGAATCTGTTCATCTGTCATCGGATACATGGTGACCTGTGTGTCTTCTGCAAAGGTGATCTGTTTCTTTTCGCCCTCACAAAATACGAGTGCCGTGACTCCGGTATACACATGATGTGTACGCCCCTGCAGAGATTTTAACATTTCAAATGCATGTGCCTCATCCCGCGGCTTTCCTAAAATGTTTCCGTCAGATGCCACAACCGTATCAGCACCGAGCACCAATACATCCTCTGTGCCATCCACGACTTTTTGATAGACTTCTTCTGCTTTCTGCTGTGAGAGTTCTTTCACGACTTCTTCCGGTACCGTGCTGTGGATCACTTCCTCTCCTTCTGCCTTTTGAATCGTAAATGTCACACCAATCTGCTCTAATAATTCTTTTCTTCGCGGTGAACCGCTTGCTAATATTACTTTCATGTTCTATCCTCTACTTCTTCCCAAAAGATTCCAAACTGTTTCTTGCATTTCATCGTGCATATTTAAAGCACGATCTCCTGTTTTAATTTTGCCGAATAGATGATCCGTTCCGTTACAGGCTTCCCTGTGATCCGCTCTAAAGCCCGCGCATACAATGCCAGCTGTTCACGATAGCGGCGCACCAGCTCCTGTCCGTCGTCCACGGAATCGGTTTTGTAATCCATCACGATGATCTGCCCGTTCTCCTCGAAAAATCCGTCGATGATACCCTGGATCAAAACCAGCTCCTCGCTGTCTGACTCCGGCTGCACTTCTTTTGCCGCAATTCCCATTACGAACGGTTTTTCCCGCATGAGTGTCTTTTGTTTTTCTGCGGCTGCCATGCGCATGGCAAGCGGTGTGGCAAAAAAGTCTGTGATCTGTCCTGCGCGGATGAGCTCAAACATTTCCTGCGGGATTCGCCCGTCTGCCTGCCGTTCTTCTAACTGTCGCATCACACGCCCATACAGATGGCGTCTCTCTTCCTTAGTCAATTCGGGTTTTTCGGTCGGTGCAGCTGTAAGCACGGCGTTTCTTCGCTCGTCTGATAACGCCTGATAGACATCCACAAAATCCAGACATTCCATCGCCCGGTGAAAGGCACTTCCGCGCAGTGCTCCCTGATTTTCCTCCACCGTCTCCTGCATAAAACGCGGTATGGGCTCCTTTTCTTCTTCATAGGAAAACCACTGCTCTGTGACGATTTCTTCCTGTTCTTCCATCGCCTTGTGCTTTAGCTCGGATACCGAAACTTTTGTCTTTACATTCGCCTCTTTTTCAAACGGATAAACATAGGACAATTTCTTTTCTAATGACGCATATACAGAAGCATCCACCTGTTTTACCTGCTGTTCAAATTCCTCCCGTTTCAAAACACGGCGGACAGCCTGTGCGGTCTCCTGCTGTTTTAATTCTTCCATCGTCACCTGACGGATCTTATAGCGCACCTGATTCGCTGCTAAAACCGGAACCAGCCAGTCAAAATACGACGCCGCTTTTACCCGTGCAAAAAAGCTGCTTTTTTTCTGAAGTTCCAATTCTTCCCGCTCCTCACACAGGCTCTGCAGTTTCTCTGCTGCATCTTTCACGGACGCCGTCATGATCAGCCGCTCCTTTGCTCTTGTCAGTGCCACATATAACACCCGCAGTTCCTCCCCGAGATTTTCCAGTTCCGTCTCTTTTACCAGCACTTTTTTCAATAATGTCGGCTTCTTTGTCCGCCGTTCTCCGTCCACATAATCGAGTCCTGCCCCCAGCTCCGGGTGCAGGATCAGACGGGCGCGACTGTCCTGCTTGTTGAACTGCTTTGCCGTGGCACCTACAAATACAACCGGAAATTCCAGACCTTTACTCTTGTGGATGGTCATGATGCGCACCGTGTTGTCCGCCTCCCCGTTTAACTCTGCCTCGCCGAAATCTACCTGATACTTCTGCAGCTTTTCGATATAACGGACAAAATGAAACAGTCCACGGTAACTGGTCGCCTCATACGCGATCGCTTTTTCCACCAACATCTGAATATTGGCACGTTTGCGTGCCCCGCCCGGCAGAGCGGCCACATAATCCGCATACCCGGTCTCTGCCAAAACCTCCTCGATCAGCTGATGGATCGGCAGATACACCGCTTTTTGACGATACCGCTTTTGCATACGCCAAAACGCCCGCAATTTTTCCTGCAGGGGCACCTCGATCATTTCCGTATGGACCTCTGTCTCTGTCAATGTCTCATACGCATCGGTTCCGTAGAGCGCGTATCGCTTCACCGCCTCACAAAACGGCAGTTTCAAAAAGGCCGCCTTGATCTTTGCCAGTTCCTCCTCGCTGATTCCGACGAGTGGCGAGGTCAAGACTGCCGTCAGTGGGATATCCTGCTTCGGATTATCTAACACGCGCAAAAGATTTAGCACCGTTTGAATCTCGATCGTAGAAAAGTACCCGGTCCGCGATTCGGTGTGCGCCGGAATCCCTGCCGCCTCCAAAACCTCCACATAGATATCCGCCGTCCCGGTAAAACTGCGAAACAGAATCACGATATCACTATAACGCAAAGGCCGCAACTCTCCCGTCTCTTTATCCGTCACTTTCTGTGTCTGCATCAGCTCCTGAATCCGCTTTGCCGTCATCGCCGCTTCCATTTCAAATCCGCTGCCGCCGGTTTCCTCCCGCTCCTTCGGATCACAGACCAAAAGCTCCGTCTGAAACTGATTCGGATCTTCCCGCTCAGGGAACGTTGCCCCACAGTTTAGCTGCGCCGCCTCGTTATACTCGACATTTCCGAGATCTTTTTGCATAATGTCAAAAAAGACATCGTTTACCGTCTCCACGATCTCTTTGCGGCTTCGGAAATTTTTGTGCAGATCGATGCGCTGCTTCTTTTCGCCGTCAGTCTCATACGTCTCATATTTTTCCATGAAAAGTTCCGGTCTGGCAAGACGGAACCGGTAAATGCTCTGTTTCACATCACCCACCATAAACAGGTTATTCTGTCCCATCCGTTCTCTGGAGATGGCCGTCAAAATTGTTTCCTGTACATAGTTGCTGTCCTGGTACTCGTCGATCATGATCTCCTCAAACCGTTTGGAAAACTCCTTTGCGGTATCCGTCGGCTCTTTTGTCTCTTCATCCACCAGAATCTGTAAGGCCAGATGCTCCATATCCGAAAAATCGATGACATTTTTTTCCCGCTTTTTCGCCGCAAACGCTTCGGAAAATTCGCGTGTCAGACGCACTAATACTTTTAGATATGGCGCCGTCTTTTTTATCGTCTCCACGATCTCCTCATCAGAGGCAAAAAAGAACTGCTCTTTGATCTTTGTGATCTCTTTTTTCACAGCATCCCGGGTATTTTTGACCTCGTCTTTCTTCTGTGTACTGCCGGCAAATTTACGTGAAACGCCGAGTTTTGCAAAGTTCAGGCTCTGCAGCGCACTCCGATAGGAACACCAGTCTGTGGCAGAACTTAACACCAAAAGCTGGTCTACGTCGCTTTGCACTGCCGCCTCATACATATCCGGTCCGTCTGCATCCTGACAGAGTGTGAGACAGCGCTGCATTTCCTGAGAAAAACCCTTTGCCATATCCCGCAGATACTGCAACAGATGCTGCATCCAGTCTGCCTTCGGCAGCGCGTCTGCATCCGGGATATCATAACTTTTTTCCACCTGTAACAGCCACTCATCCGGCCACGGATAACTCATCGAATACTGATACAGTTTCATCACCATATCCCGGATCGCATTGTCACTTTTCGCCGCAGAATACAGATCCGAAAACGCGAGAAATTCCGGGTCTGCTTCCTCGTACTGACGGATCATCAAAGCATCTAACACATCACTTTTCATCAAAGCCATTTCGCCCTCGTCCGCCACACGAAATCCCGGTTCCAGATCGATCTTGTGAAAATAATTGCGGATCACATACAAACAAAAACTGTCAATCGTGGTGATCTGTGCATTATGTACCAGTGTCAGCTGCCGCTGCAGATTGAGATTTTCCGGGTCTTCCATCGTTTTTTTTTCAATGGCATCTGCAATTCGCTCGCGCATCTCGGAAGCTGCCGCATGGGTAAATGTCACGACTAAAAGACTGTCGATATCCACCGGTGCATTTGGGTCTGTGATCTTTTGAATGATGCGCTCAACGAGCACCGCCGTCTTTCCGGAACCCGCTGCCGCCGAAACCAAAATATTTTTTCTGCGTGTCTCAATGACCTGCCTTTGTTCCTTACTCCACTGAATCGCCATCGTCTTCCTCCTTTTTTTCCTGCACCGCAATCTCGCCCATCTCTTCTCTCATTTTCTCGATGATTGCCTCGTTTGGCGCGATCTCTGCGAGTTTTCGTTTTTCAAATCCCGGCAGTTTCTCGTCAAACCCGCAGATTCCTGTATACGGACAGTAACTGCAACTGTCCTTTGTGTTCAGACAGTACGGATCGGCATCCACCTCGCCCTGCACGATGCGCTCGCCTAGTTCTTTCATCTTGTACTGCACAAAACGGGACATCGCCTGAAACTCTTCCTCTGAAACCACCTTTGAGGACTTCGAGAGTGCGCCGCTTTTTGTCACACCGACCGGGATGACATTCGACGCTCCGCTAAGTTCCTTATCCATCGCGCGATACACTTCTTCCTTGCTGTTTACGATCCCGTCCGGTTTTAATGCCTTTAACAACTCCTGCCAGATCTCCTCCTGTGTCATCGGCTCTGTCTCATCCACCAGCGGGTCATCGAGGTGATAATAAAAAATGCCCGCCGGATGAATCTCTTTGTCCGGATATTTTTTCTTCATCAGCTCCATCGCCGCATTAAGATAGACCAAAAGCTGCAACTGCATACCATAATACAGAGAAGCCAGCTCAAATTTCGTATTTCCCGACTTGTAATCAATGATCTTTACATACAGCCTGCCCTCGATCTCCACAGTATCCACACGGTCGATGCGCCCACGCAGACGCATTTTTTCTTCCTCGCCAAGTGTCAGATTCACCGTATCGAGATCCTCCGCAAATGCAAACGACACCTCATAATTTTCCGGTTCAAACGTTCCGCTTTGCACCTGCTTTTGCAATGCCCAGACCGTCCGGTCGAGAATCCGTTTCATACGGTTTGCCATATAGGCGTTTTCTGCATTGTCATACAGTGCTTCCCCGTGATACAGCGCCAACGCCTCCTCAAACGCTTCCTTCAACAATCTCTGGCTGGTCTCCTCGTCAATATCAAACCAGGAATACCCGCCTTTTTGCAGCTTTTGCGAATAAAATTCCAGCGTACTGTGAAAAATATTTCCCATATCCACCGGTGCAAATTCACACAACTGCCGCTCGGAAAGTTTCAGCCCATACGTCAGAAAATGTGCATAGGCACAGGAGGCAAACTGCTCTAAACGTGTCACGCTGTTTTCCAGCACCAGCCCATACAGTGCCTGCGCGGTTTTGTGTGTCAGCCTCTCTTTCTGATGCGAAAAAAACGCCGCATCCTTCAACTCTGCACTCTTTTCTCTCCACGCATCCTGGGACTGATACCACGCATCTAACGCGCAGAAAGCTGCATCCTGTGCTGCCGTATCTTTCTTCTGAAGACCATTGATATAATAGCGCAGACTGCTCTTTGGTGTCACCACGGCACGCAGTGTATCCACGGATTCTTCCTGCACTGCAATCTTTGGAAACAACTTTTTCAGTGTCCCGATCAGATACGACGGCCGCTTCGCTTTTCCCTCTGCATCCACCTGCGCATACGTCACATACAGCGCACGGCTCGGTTTTGTCAGATTCAGATATAAATAATTCTTCTGGATAAACACTTTTTCCCTGCCGGACGGTGCCAATTCAATATCCTTTTGGGCCAGACGCTGCCGCTCCATCTCAGATAAAATTCCGCCGCCGTCATCCATTTTCGGAATGATGCCGTCGTTTACACCGATAAAAAATAACATCTGCACCTGATCGAGACGTGTCCTTTGAATATCTCCGATCGTCACACGGTCATACCCCGGCGGGATCACACCGACCTTTGCCGCTTCAAATCCCGCATCCAGGATCTCTCTATACTCTTCCAACGTCAGAATTTCATCCCCCAGAAGGTCCACGACTTTATCAAACAGATCCATCACAATCCCATAAATCTGCTCATACTGCTTCGCCCGCGCCAGATCGCCCTGTTCTTCAAATGCCTGACAATACGTTTGCATCTTTTTTGCCATCGCATGATCTTTCAAAAACAGATACAACGCCGTCGTCCACTCCCGCACGGTACTGCCTTTTTTCTGAAACACTTCGATCAATGGTGTCAGATATCCCATGATCCCTGCACGGATCTGTTCCGGTTTTTCCACCGCTTTCTCGTCCCACTGATACGGCACCTTCACCCATTTTTGCGACCAGCGTTTTTTCCCACGGATGCCAAGTGCCAGCACATAATTTTCCAGGTCATCGCACTCCTCGGCAGTCACGTCACACAGCCCGGTTTTCAGATACCGAAATATACTTTCATAGGAAAAATCCTGTTCCACGATTTCCAAAACCGCGCGGATACACTCGATCAAAGGATGAAATAAAATCGTCTGTTTGCTGTCCAAAAAGACCGGAATGTCGTATCCTTCGAACACTTCCTCGGCATAATTTCCATACTGCTCTAAATCCCCCGTCACCACAGCAAAATCCCGATAGCGCATCTTTTGTTCTCGCACCAGATGACTGATTTTTTGTGCGACATATTCCAGCTCGCTTTTCGGGTCTTTTAAACTGATAAGCTGTACCTGTTCGGTCAGATTGGGATACTGGCGAAATCTGCGTCGAAACAGGTTCTGCTCCAAAAAGTATAACGCATCCGCCTGCCGAAACCGCTTCTGTTCTCCCCCTCCTAACACCACGGGATTTCGTATTTCCGTTCTGGTTTCCTGAGCGATCTTTTGCAGCTGACGGATTGTTTTTTTACTCATATAAAACAGCTCTTCCATACGCGGTTCACTGTAAAAATCTTCCTTCTCATCGATGCACAGGCTTACGATCACATCCTGCAAGATTGGAAACAGCCGCTCTAAAAGCGTATTCTGAATCGGTGTAAATCCGGTAAACCCGTCGAGAATGAGCACACTGTTTTTCAGCATTTGAGATCGGTCTGCAAGCTGTGCCAACAGATCGAGCACTTCCTCCGACGTGATATACGTTCCCTCCAGATAGTCCAAAAATCCCTGATACATACACTCCACGTCGCGCATTTTTCTGACAAACGGCTCATTGTCCTGCACCCCTTCCAGAATCCTTTCGATATCGGAGGGTGCGATGTTATACTGCATCAACTCGGAGATCAGCGATTTGATCTCACTGATATAACCGAGTTTTTTGATATTTCCTTTTAAGACCGTCAGATTCTCTTCTTCCTTTTGCGCGATTTTTCGCAAGACCAGATTTTTTCCGGTCTCCTCTAAGATCACCACATCATTTTTTCCGAGCTCGTCAAACACACGAAACGCCATACGCTGAAAGCTCAGAACATCGATATTTAAAATCGCATGACTCGGCTGACGCTTTACCAGCTCTTTTTGAATTGCCATGGTAAACTGCTCCGGAACCACGAACAGATAGTTGAACTCCGGGTGTTCTGCCGCGTCTTTGATCACTTTTTCGTATAAATATTCCGACTTTCCACTGCCGGAACTTCCCAAAACAAATTGTAGTGCCATAGCCTCCTCCTATTGTTTTTTCTCCCAGATTATTTTACAAAGTTTTTCTGCGACCAATGCCAGTAAAATTCCGATGACTGCTCCCCCTGCCACATCGGTTGGAAAATGTACCCCTACATACAGACGAGAAAATGCGATCAAAATCGCCAGTACCAGTGCCGGCACGCCATATCTTTTCGGCAGGTTGCGCGCCATCACGACCGCCGCCGCAAACGAACTGCCTGTGTGTCCCGACGGAAATGAAAAATCTCTTTGTCTTTCAATTAAAATCTGAATTTCCGGGATGCGGTCATACGGACGAATCCTTGCCACGATATTTTTTAGCAGCAGATTGTCCACGATCAGGGTAAACACGAGCGAGAGTGCTGACATCCATCCAACCTTTCGTGTCTTTGGAATCAAAACCAGGATTGTTGTCAACACGATCCAGATGATTCCCGCATCCCCTAAATGTGTGATAAAACGAAAAAACGGGGTCAGTGCGCTGCACCGGAGGTGTTCCTGAATCCAGAGCAGGATCTGACCATCGATTGTAACAATTGTATGCATATTTCCTCCTTTTTTCGATCTCCGGACGCTCCGGCACCCGGCAGATTCGCGCTGCCCGGACAGGGGCAACACTCCGGCGAGCTAAGTTCTAACTGCGACTAAGAAGCTCAGGATTGCCTTCGCGCCTAAGTCTCCGTAAGAACTGGATCTCGCCTCCGCTAAATACGCCCCTCAAACGTCCGGGCAGCGCGAATCTGCCGGGTGCCGGAGCTGTGTATTGAATATTGAAAATTGAAATTTCCATCTGTTCTAGTGTACTGACACATTCATTTTCAGTGTACTAATGTGCTATCTCATTGATGTTTAGCCAAATGCCGCAGGATATTTGTTCATATGCAAGGCGGATGAGCGAGGCGATGCCGGTGGCATCGTTGAGTGAATCCAACGCAGTCAGATGGGCAAATAGACAAGGGATTTGGCTGAATATCAATGAGACAGTGCACTAGTAATTTATAGCAGTAATAGTAATGTTCCTGACACGATCAGTAAAAGCCCAAGAGCTGCTCGTTTGGATAGCTTTTCATGAAAGACCAGATAGGCAAACAGGATCGTGATCAGGATACTGAGCTTGTCGATCGGGACGACAACGCTTGCCGGTCCGGTCTGAAGTGCCCGGTAATAGCAGAGCCAGGAGGCTCCGGTCGCACAGCCGGATAAGATGAGAAACAGCCAATTTCTTTTGTCGATCTCGCAGATCGTATGCTGCTTTTTTGTCACAAATACCATGATCCATGCCATAAAAAGCACGACCACTGTTCGAATCGCCGTTCCCAGATTCGAGTCGATGTTCTGCATTCCGACTTTTCCGAGAATCGATGTCAGTGCGGCAAAAACTGCAGAACCGCAAGCATAAAAAAGCCAGATCGGTTTTTCCTGTTTTTTTTGCTCTGCCACTGACACTTCTTTTTTTTGAATCATAAGCAGTGTTCCCGCTCCGATAAGAATCATGCAGATCACTTTTAATACCGTTACTTCTTCATGTAAAAACACCACGGCGAGCAGCATCGTAAGCACGGTACTCGACTTATCGATCGGTGTGACTTTATTGACATCTCCAATCTGCAACGCCCGAAAATAGCACAGCCACGATGCGCCGGTCGCAAGGCCGGATAAGACCAGAAAACACATCGTTTTTCCATCCAAAGCCAACAGCCCTCCTGCTGCTTTTGTCACAAGTACCATCAGCCACGAAAATGCTAAAACGACCACCGTTCGCAGCGCTGTCGCCACATTCGAATCCATCTCTTTCATCCCGCATTTTGCCAGAATGGACGTCACTCCGGCGAAAAATGCAGAACCTGCTGCAAATACTACCCACATGTCTTCTCCCCCTCTTTTTACTCAGATTCGAGCTTCTCCTGTTCCTTTAAAATGGCCAGACGTTTCATCAGCATCTCATACTCCGCTTTGCGTCCCAAAAACCAATCACAATCGATTTCTTTTTCCTGTGCAAGTCCGACCTGACGGACCGCCTCAAGTGCCGCCTCTCGCTGATTCTTTTTTTGTGGAAATACCGTCTGGCAGTTCGCCCCATCGATCGTATCATAAGCATGAAACGCCTGATTAAAATCCATCAGTGGATGCAGACAGACCGGCTGGTTTGTTTTGTTATCCACCAAAAATCCCCAGTTTCCCCAATGCCTGTCCGTATTCCCCACTAAATAATCCAGAATATTCATCCGATAGTAGGACTCACCGTCCAATTTTAAAATATAAGAATGCGCATCTATTTCCTGATTCTGTGCATGTATCTCAAATGCTTCCCTCGAAACGATACTATAATCCAAATTTGTCAAAATATCACTGACCGATACTTTTTCCCCTTCAAACCATTCCTCACGATACCGCACCTGGCGGCTGGAAAAACACTGGCAGATCTTGCTTGCGAGCACTTCATTTTCCACCGTTTTCTCCCCGCCGCCCTTTAACAGACAAAAGCCTTTCTCTGTACGAATCCATGCCTTTGGAAAACATCCGTCTGTCGCTAAGTCCTGAGCCAGTTCGCTGTTTTGCACCGTCATCTGTTTTCCTCGCAGGGAAATATCTACAAATGCGTTATTCAGATGATTCTCATACAGATTGATCTCATGAAACGTAATGTTCTCTTCCTTCTCTTTTACCCAGAAAATATCCGTTAAAGACAAACAATGATAGGATAGCGCGATCTGCGCACGGTCCTTATCCGTCACCGCCTGCGACGCTCCAATACTGTTTAAAATCTCCTTTGCATATTTCCGGTCCAATGTGAGAACCCTCGTGGCGCACCAGTAATAAAAATTTGTCACATTATTGACCCGGTCATCGATGTCTGTGTCGCAATTCGTCTCTTCCAAATACAGCGAATACGGCAGAAACGACGGCTCATAAATCGTTACATTCCCCTGCATGTCAATTCGGGCGACTCGTTTTTCCCCGTGCATAATGTCGTATGTTTTTTTCATGCCATCCCCCTGTTTTACACATATTCTGTTTTTATTATACCATTTTATCGGGAATATTTCAGTAAGATTTTCTTTTGTCCTAAACCACTGCCTCAATTAACCGCTTATTTTCAACCACACTCTCATGAACACCGATCGTCTTATTTTTATTAAAATTAAAACTGATCATATAACCTGTATTTTGATGATAGCTATCCAGATAGTCTGCCAACTGCCGTTCTCCCTGAGTATGATATTCCTCGCCACGCCAGATCTTCATCTCAATAATATATTGCTTACCACCATAATCCACGATCACATCCGTCCGTTTTTTTCCTCTTGTCTGTGCTTCAATATAGTAGTTTCCTGTTCCATTTATAATCGGCCGCAGATATAACAGAAAATATTTTCTTCCTTCCTCCTCAATAAATTTTTCATCCTGATCTCCATACAGATCATGAAAATGTTCCACAAACTTTTCCAAAACGAATCGCATATCCAGATGCCCATTTCGTATAAACTGATTTCTATCTGATAACGACGCTGTATACATTTCGGTATTTTGCATATCTGATTCGGACAAGTAAAAGTTATACAACCATGTCTCAAAAATTCGATTTGCAATCGCCATTACACCATTCTGATTTTTCACAAATCCGAATATCGTTGCCACTTGAATGGACGGCTCATAAAAATTATAGACAATCTCTTTTCCTGTAAAAAGTAATGATTGCAGCATCTGATTCAATTGCGGATACCGACTCAGCTTTTCGCTTAAGGACTCAAACAATGTATTTTTCTCACTCAGAATCATCTTTACGGCCTCATGAAATCCGTCTTCTGTCCACGCATCACTTTTCGTGGAAAATCCATCCAATCCATACACTTCTTCGTCTAAAAGCCTACACAATCTGGATACAAGAAACGGGTATCCTGAAGTATAATCATAAAGTCTCTGCGCTATTTTCTCCAAGTCCATTCCCGTATGATAATCTGATTCATATTCAAATAACATACCGGCAATCTCCTGTTTTGAAAAACTCATATCCATATCAAAATCCGCAGCAATATTCCAAGGGCTGTTATATTTATGTGCATCCTCCGGACGCAGTTTTAACTTTAGATTTTTAATATCATATACCCCCGCCAGAATGACAGACTGAAAAGTCGCCTGCATATCCCGCATCAGATACTGCGCACGCAGCTGCGCCAAAAAATCCAAAAACACCTGATTATTTGCAGCACTGTCCACCTCATCGATCAATAAAACAATCGGTCTTTTTGATGCATTGCAAATATCACTCAACGATTCAAACAATGGTTTTAAGGTAAAAAACGTATCCCGTTCTTTTACATTCTTCTGAAGTTCTTCCAACACGGTTTTCAGTTCTTCTGACATTGCCGGACTATTTTTTCGAAACAATCGGGAAAAAGAACTTGCAAAAGAAAGGGCAAATCTGTTTTCTGTCTCAAAATCTGCACTTGAAAATGTCTGAAAATCCATAAAGATCACATCATACTGATTTTGCAAATATTGGGACAATGCACGTAAGGTTGTCGTTTTTCCATACTGCCTCGCTCTGTTTATGGTAAAATATTTTCCGGAATCTACAAGTACTTTTATCTGTTTCAATCGATTATCTATATTTACCATATAATGCAGATTTTTCATACAGGCACCGGTTGTGTTGAACTCTTTTGGCATATTTTTGATCGCTCCTTCCCGATTTTTACTAGTTTCTATCTCGTCTGTGAGATTCTTTTTTATTATACCATTTTATTGGGATTTTTTCAGTAAGATTTTCTTTTATTATTAGATGCCCGAAACGATATTGGCCCCACCACTCTTTGAAAAGGGCAGGACGCGAGAAATATCTCAACCGGGGGGATTTCTGGACGGACGTTTCCGAAATTCGGCTGGGGAGTTGCAACGGGGGCGGCTGCTTCCAGAAAGGCTAGACAGAAATGAAGTCGAGTTTGGGTGGGTGGATTTGCGATACTTTATTTTTGCGGTTTTCCGAATGTCGTACAAACTGCACGCAGGTGTATGTGTGAGAAAGACTCAGAAACAGACTCTTTCTCACACATACACCTACGCACAGTTTGTGCGCCTCTCGGAAAAACAGCAAAGAGCATCGCAAATCCGCCCACCCAAGCTCACTCACATTTCTGTCAAAGCCTTTCTGAAAGCAGCCGCCCCCGTTGCACCCCCAGCCGAATTCCGGAAACTGTGTATTGGAAACGGTAGGTTGAGATATTTTTCGCTTAGGAAGAAAATGGCGAACCCAATACTTTTTTGGAATTTCAAAATAATGTTATGACTAAAATGTAGTAAATCGGCGCATTATATGCTCCGTCTGCAGTACTTTTTCACCTGAACACAAGCCATTTGTAACGGTGAAATACTTGTCACGTGTCAATGCCCTACATCGGGCTTCTCTCTTTTCTACTAACAGCAATCAATTTACCGTTTTCAATACTAATGATGTGTCAATGCCCTACATCGGGCTTCTCTCTTTTCTACATTGACAGAAAGGTGACAGCACTCCATCATGGTAATGTGTCAATGCCCTACATCGGGCTTCTCTCTTTTCTACCCTGCCTTTCTGGAACCCTTGATTTTAGCGGGTTTGCGGGCACGTTTTTCAAAGTAATTCACAGAATATTCTGATAATAAGCTTTTTCAGCCCTGTTTTTGTTTTCTTCACAATTTGTTCATATTTTCAGTATACCAGTTTTCCAAATAAGTGACAACTCTTTTTTCAAAGTCAGGGAAGAATTTTTTCCTCCCCATTGCTGTTCACACTTTGATTCCAATTCTCATCTCAGAAAGTCTGTCTGATCGTCCGGTTTAGAAAAAAGTATGAACAATAACAAACCTTTCGGTTCCAATTCCCGGAAACGTCCGTCCCTGAAACCCGCTAAGGAACAAGGGTACTTTTTTCAAAGTACCCCCAAAAATTTGTTATGACAATTTCGCGTGATTCTTCTTCAATGTCGCCTGAAACAGTTTTTTATACGCGTTCTTTTTCTTCGCTGGAACCTGCAATGTCAGTTTCTCGGTTCCTTTGTTCTGAATTCCGCGCACAGTTTTCAGTCTGGTGCTCTTGATGACGATCGTGCACCCTTTTTTGTTTGTGCCGAATGCCTGGCTTTCGATCGTGGTAAGCCCGGTTCCGATTGTAACTTTTTTTAGGCTCGTACACTGGTAAAAAGCGTTTGCTCGGATCGTTTTTACCGAATCTCCGATAGAAACCGTCGTCAGTTTCTTATTTTTATAAAAGGCCTTTGGCGCGATTTCTGTCACTTGATACCGGATGCCTGCATAGGTCAATACCGTCGGAACTTTGCAGCTTGTCTTTTTCTTGTCGCTTGTTCCAGTGCAGGATACGATCTTCTTTCCGTTGACGCAATACTTCAGACCGGATACGGTGACGTTTTTCTTCCACTGTGCGTACAGGGTGACGTTCTTTTTGAGGACCACCTTTTTGCCCGGTGTGATCTTCTGGCCGCTGCCGTCTGCTTTTGTATTCCAACTGTCAAAGAACAGACTGTTGCAGATTGGTGCCTGGCTTATGGTCACACGACTTCCTTCTTTGTACTGTTTTTTGCCGGAAACAAAATTTGATACCGACTTTGTTGTATTTTTCTGATACGTCAGCGTATATGTTTTTTCCTGGGACGGCTGCTGTGATGGTTCGGACGGCGCTGTGGACGGTGACTCACTTGGTTCCTGTGATCCACTCGCTGCCTCTTTCTTTTCCCAGTTTGCTGTAAATGCGCAATCTCCTGTACTTCCCTTCGGAATCTGTACGGTTTTCTGCGGTGTCTTTTGATCTTCCCATGTCCAGCCTAAAAATGTATAGCCGCTCTTTGTCGGATTATTCAACAAAAAGGATTCTGTTTCTATTGTATATACAGAGGGATTCTGTTTTTGGAGGGTGCCTCCGTCCAATGCATAACTTATCTTATATCGTATCGGCTCGTAGTTTGCGATCACCACCGCCATATTTTCCGGCATCCGTAATGTTGTCTCACTGCTCAGAGCGTCGTCTAATGTGACACCCGACACAGTCCATTTCGCAAACTGATAACCTTTTTTTGCCTCATCTGCCCGAATTGTCACGGTTTCTCCCGCCTGATACATTCCACTGCCAATTCCGTCTTCTACAACCAAATGATATGTAACTGTTTGATTACTTCCCTCCTGTGGCACGGTCGGCTCGCTTTCCTCACTCGGTATTGTCGGCTTTTGCGGCTGTGTCGGTTGTGTTGATGCGCTCGGTTTACTTGGAACCGTCGGGTTTGTCGGATTCTCTGAGCTGCTCGATGCTGACGGCTGCGTCGGTCTGCTTGTTCCCGGCTCCGTCGGCTTACTTGTATCACCTGGAAGCGCCGGTTCTGATGCTGTGCTGGTGCTTCCTGATGACGGCGGAAGTGTCGTTTCTTCCTCTGATGATTCACTTGACTCCGCTTTTGACGATTCCGTCGGATTCGTCGGTTCATTTGTCGATTCTTCGTTTGTCGGTTCTTCCGATACGGAAGGCTCCTCGGACGGTTCCTGCGGGGTCTCCTGTTTCGTCACCGTCACAGGTATCGGCTCACCCAGGTCACAGACGGTATCACTTCCTTCCGCGATCTGTTCTGCAAATACATACAACTGATACGTTCCCTCTGACAATTCTTCCGGAATGGACCATGCGGTTGTCTCTGCCTGACAGTCTTCTGCAATCTTACCGTAATACAATATGTTCCCGTCCGTATCAAGCAGCATCGCGGAAATCTGCGTTGCCTGTGGAAGTACGGATCTTGCTGCTTTATGGGAAATCGAAATTCCTTTTTTTGCATCTTTTGATGTGATCGTTCCATCCTCTGTCTCTGCTTTTGCCTGCAGATTCTGGTCAGATGCCTGTAATGTCACATCCCAGATATCCGGTTCTTTTTCCTCTGTTTTCATGGCTTGGAACGCGCCTTTTTTTACTTCGTCTGCCAGTAAAAAAGCGATACTTTCGGTCTTTAAATTGCAAACCGGCGCAACGCCCACCGCATCATCTGTAACTGTATCATCAAACAGCCAGCCCTCGTGGTCTACGATTCCTGCCAGAGGCGTTCCCTCTTCGCTTTTCGAACGCAGCCACCAGTCACCGTATCCGTCTGTTTCTGCCACGCCCTGCTTTTTGGCATACTCAGTCACTTTTAATGCGTGACTGGTGTTCGCCTTTGCCGTCCCTTGTGAATTCCAAAAGCCATATTCCGGTTTCTGTGCTTCCTCGGCACTCAGAAGAAAAAAAGATTCGCCTGTAAGCGGTGGACTATTCAGATACTCCACGGCTGCCCCTTCTGGTTTTGTCGTCTCGGCAACAGCCGCCTGCTCCTGTGTGGAAAACGTTTTTCGAAACGTTTCGTTCAGCCATTTTTGCACATGGCTATCCTGCCACTCATTTTTCTGCTCCGTCGTTTCGTTAAACGGCACACGATCCAGAATCTGGTCGGATAACACCAGGTAGCTGTCTTTTGTTCCATCGCCATCGCTGTCGGATGCTGTATCCAGAAGGCGCCAGCGAATCGGCTTTTTTGTGCCGTCTGCTTCCTGCGCGTATGCACCAAACTGCAGATAGCTGCCACTCCAGGTTTCCATCTGTTCCGGCTGTTTCGGATTCTGCAGATTGGAAAAATTTCCGTTCTGGCTGCGCACGATCGTCTGATAGGCTGTCTCTGTTTTTTCTCCTGCAGATACCGATATCTGAAACGGCAATCCCGGTACAACACTGCCAGAAACCAGCGTGATGCTTAAGCCTACGGCCAGTTTCTGAAAGATGCTCTTTTTCTTCATGGTTGCTTTCCCTCCTAAAATTTGTCCTTATGTAAACTATTTTAATGAAACCATAATAAAAATGCAAGGGGTATAGAATACTTGTAAAAACAAAAATCTCCGGCACAAGCAATTGCCTGTGCCGAAGATTCTATTTTGAGAAGAGAAAAAAGATCACTCTAATACTATTTAACCTTTACGGTCATTGTTACAGTTTTCTTCTTGCCATTCTTCAAGGTAACGGTTGCCTGAACTTTTACTTTTCCGGCTTTCTTTGCCTTGATCTTACCATCTTTGGATACGGTTGCAATACCAGTTGCTGTTGACTTATATGTAATCTTCTTAACATTTCCCATATCCATCTTCTTGTTGAATGCCAATTTCGTTGATTTGTTCTTCTTCAACGTTGTGGTTGTTTTCTGTGGTGCAACGGTCTTTAAGACTGCTTTTTCCACTTTCTTTGTATCGCTCTCATTTAAGAACTGGTAATTACCCTTTCCTTTCAGAGTTGCGCTCAGACTTCCGTCTTTTCCAACTTTGTAAGTTGTTGCATTGACTAAGGTCTTCTTTCCTGTCTTCGGATCAACTTTCACGATGGTCAGTTTCTTACCTTTCTTAAGGTCTGTAGCATTTACATTTAAGGTGTATGCAGTCTTACCTTTCTTATCGGTAACTGTCTGTGTAACCTTAATGTTCTTTGTTCCTGCTGCAGCCTGCAACTGTTTTGTTACAGAAGCAGAAATGACTCCTTTTGTTCCGGATTTTGTTGTTGTTCCTTTTTTCTTCACAGAAGTTGTGATGGTTTTCTTACCTTTTGCATTTGTCTTCACAGTAACGGTTGCATCTACATTCTTCTCTGCATTCTTGATTACAGATGTTTTCACCTTTGTTACGTTTCCTTTTTTGTCCGTTGTCTTTACTTCTGTAACGGCAACTTTCTTACCGGAAGCGTTCTTCTTTGTAGAAGTTGTGGTCTGTTTTACAGAACCATCTTTCTTGGTTTCTTTTACGATTTTTGTTCCGTCTGGTTTCTTTGTTGTAACAACAGTTGTTCCATCCGCTTTCTTCTCTGTCGTAACTTTGGTTCCGTCTGGTTTTGTAACCGTTACTTTATCCGGTGTGCTCGGTTTTGTGCTTGGAGCTTCACTTGGTTTTGTGCTTGGCTCTGTGCTTGGAGCTGTACTTGGTTCTACACTCGGTGTTGTACTCGGTTCTGTACTTGGTTCTACACTCGGTGTTGTGCTCGGTTCTGTGCTTGGAGCTTCACTCGGTGTTGTACTCGGCTCTGTACTTGGTTCTACACTTGGAACTTCACTTGGTGCTTCACTCGGTGCTGTACTTGGCTCTACGCTTGGTGTCTCACTTGGGTTTTCACTCGGTGCTACACTAGTAGCGTCGCTCGGTGTGGAGGTCGCCGGTGTTGATACTTCAGATCCACTCGGTACAGATGTACTTGGTGTGGATACCTCAGATCCGCTTGGTACGGATGTGCTTGGTGTGGATGCATTGGAACCACTTGGATTTACAGCCGGTGTGGAAACCTTTGGTGTAGAAACCTTTGGTGTAGAAACCTTTGGTGTAGAAACTTCACTTGATTCACCTGTGCTTGTCTGATCATCTGTCTGACTTGGTTTACTTGTGCTTGTCTGATCATCTGTCTGACTTGGTTTACTTGTGCTTCCACTTGAACCCGCATCTTTTGCAGTTACAGTTACATTTACTGTTCCTGTTAATTTTCCAGCCTTAATAGTTACAGTTGTGTTACCTACAGCTATACCAGTAATTGTTACAGTCGTATTTCCAGACTCTACAGTTGCAATATTTGCATTACCACTTGTTGCAATTACCGTAACTTGACCAACAGTTTGATCTGTCGTCTCCTCAGCTGTTTGTTCTTTCGTTTGGTCAACAGTTTGATCTGGACTTAGCTCTATCGTTGCCTTTTCGCCTACCTTAATTGCTACTTGATCCGGACTAAGATATAACGTATTTCCTGCTCCAGCCTCCGACGCGTTTCCCTCAGTTGCAAATACATGATTACCCAATGACATAGTTACAACCATACATACTACCAGGAACATTGACAGCATTTTTTTCGCTGTAAACATTCCCTCTTTTCCCTTTTGGGAATTAAATTCTACCATTTCCTTCATTCCTTTCTCCCATTTTAGTATTCGATGTTTGTTGTTTCCTCCTTTCAACAAATTTCGAATCTGTTTACATTGTATTCGCGTAATTTAAAATTGTCAATATTTTCTTTGTATTTATTTCAATTCTTTTCTCCTAAATGGAATTTTACATAAAAAAATCGTTTTCTCATGCCATTTTGTCGCATACACTCTATTTTGTTCCAATATCCGTGTAAATACTGACTCATTTTTTTGCAATATGGGATATTCTAACTATAAACGTGTCGAAAAACAGACTTACGAACAGAACAAAAAAATCTCCGACACAAATATCCTGTTGTGTCGGAGACTTTATTTCGAGAAGAGAAAAAAGATTATTTCAAAACTACTTCACCTTTACGGTCATTGTTATGGTTTTCTTTTTGCCATTCTTCAAGGTAACGGTTGCCTGAACTTTTACTTTTCCGGCTTTCTTTGCCTTAATCTTACCATCTTTAGATACGGTTGCAATACCAGTTTCTGCTGACTTATATGTAATCTTCTTGACATTTCCCATATCCATCTTCTTGCTGAATTCCAGTTTCGTTGATTTGTTTTTCTTCAACGTTGTAGTTGTTTTCTTTGGTGCAACCGTCTTCAAAACTGCCTTTTCCATTTTCTTTGTGTCATCTGCATTCAAGAACTGATATGTTCCCTTGCCCTTTATGGTTGCGCTGATATTTCCGCCTGCGCTTACCTTATAGGTTGTCGCATTGACTAAGGTCTTCTTTCCGGTCTTCGGATCAACTTTGACAATGGTCAGTTTCTTGCCTTTCTTCAGATCGTTCGCATTGGCTTTTAATGTGTATGCCGTCTTGCCTTTCTTGTCTGTGACTGCCTGGCTGATCTGAATGTTCTTAACTCCGGCTGCTTCCTGTACCTGTTTTGTCACTGCAGCGGAAATGGATCCTTTTGTTCCGGATTTTGTTGTTGTTCCCTTTTTCTTTACAGTAGCGGCATATGTTTTCTTGCCCTTAGAATCCGTTTTGATCGATACCGTTGCGTCTACATTTTTCTCTACTTTCTGGATGACAAGTTTTTTCTCTTTGGATGTCACTTTTCCTTTGGCATCTTTCTTGGTCACCTCTGTCACTGCAACTTTTTTACCTTCTTTGTTTTTCTGGGTATTTGTTGAAGTTATTTTTGAAGTACCATCTGCCGCTTTCTCGGTCTTCTTTGTCGATCCATCTGCTTTTTTCTCGGTCTTCACATAAGAGCCATCTGCTTCTTTCTCAGTCTTAATCGTTGAACCGTCTGGTTTTGTCTCTTTCTTTACATAAGATCCGTCCGGTTTCTTTTCGGTTTTAATGACTGTTCCGTCTGCTTTGTTCTCTACCTTGTTGGTCGTACCATCTGCTGCAGTTTCTGTCTTAACAGTACTTCCATCCGGTTTTTCCTCTGTAACTACGGTAGAACCATCCGGTTTTGTCTCTGTGGTGACTTTTGTACCGTCATCTTTGACTTCCGTCTTAATATCTGAGCTCGGTGCCTCTGTACTTGGAGCTTCACTTGGTTCTGTGCTCGGTGCTTCACTTGGCTCTGTACTCGGTGCTATGCTTGGCTCTGTACTCGGTGCTACGCTCGGCTCTGTGCCCGGTGCTTCACTTGGCTCTGTGCTCGGTGCTACGCTCGGCTCTGTGCTCGGTGCTTCACTTGGCTCTGTACTCGGTGCTACACTCGGATTTTCACTCGGTGCTGCGCTTGGCTCCGTACTTGGTGCTTCACTCGGATTCGTACTCGGTGCTACACTTGGATTCGTACTCGGTGCTACACTTGGATTCGTACTCGGTGCTGTGCTTGGCTCCGTACTTGGTGCTACACTTGGATTCGTACTTGGTGCTTCACTTGGTTTTACACTCGGCTTCACGCTTGGTTTTACACTTGGCTTCGTACTTGGCGCTGGATCCTTACTTGTTTCATCACTCGGCTCCGTTACTACATCACCCGATGAAAGCATCCCGACGGTTCCTTCTTTTGTCTCTTTGGCTCCACTGCCATACGCCGAAATCCCAAAACTGCCGCATGCCAATACGGCGGACAATGCAATCGCAAGTCCTTTTTTGGATAAATGATTAAATTTCATATGTATCCCTCCTTATTAATTTTCTGGCACAATTCCATGATACTATTTCGCGCGATTTTTGTCAAATATAATGCGATTTTCTTTTCATTTCTCTATGCTTTTTCTTCTGATTTTCGTATATTATGCGAATTTCTACTATAAGGAAAGCTTTCCTCTGCTCCGACATTTTCTTCGAGAAACGGTCCTCCAATCCACTGCTGGTACTTGCATTTCCATTCTCCTTATATTCCTCCATAAATTTTGTAGCTGTAAAATTTTAAGTTGAATTTTACAGCTTTTTCGCATATAAAAAATACAGTGATAACAAAGATGAATTAAGAAGGGAGACCGGTGTATATGGCGAATATTTACCCGTATCAGACTTGAGAAATTATAATGAAGTTTTGTTCGTCCTTCTGTCTTGGTAAATCCGGCAACTTATAATTTTCTCGAAAGAATTTATAATCAAAATACCCAAAAACTTTCCTTTCTTCCGGATTCGCTACATATTTATTCCATCCATTCCTCAATCACGCAGGTATGATGCTTCTTATCTTCCCCTTCTGCATCATAATTAATTCCAACTAACAGAATCTTATCACCATATCCTGACAATGCTCCCTGATATCTCTTTTCCTTGATCTGCCGAATGGCGGTATCTGCGGACTGATTGTATTTCAGTTCCACCACCATCGCCGGTCTCCATCCTGCATTGGCTCTTGGTTTGAATATAAAGTCTGCATACCCTTTGCCGGCAGGGTGCTCTCGGATGATGTCATAATAGGCCGGGGCAGTAAAGTATGCCATGGTAAGAACACAGCTTAGGGAATTCTCATCATTGTAGGTTAAGACCGACGTGTAGGTTTCGTGTGCCAGTTCAATGATTTCTGCAACTTTCCCTGCATTTCCATCTATGGTTGCCATAAGTAATTCATCACATCTTGATATCGCCCTTGAGATTTCACTCCACTCACCTGTCTTTAGCGCCATCTGAAATGATTTTGCAACCTCGTAGTTTGGAATATATGCACTCTTTCTATCTGCATCATATCCAAGATATCCCAAATGGATCAGCGCAGTTAATGCATCATCTTTCGAATGTATTTCGAACAGATCATTTTGGAAAGCATCCGTCTCAACCATGACTTTTCCACCGGCAAGCATGGTCATAACATCATCTTTTAGTCCTGCATAATTCATGGTAATAAATGTGTTAATGGAGGCAAAAGAGGATGTATTTTTCCAGTAGGAATCAAATTTGTGTCTATCCATAGCCATAGACACAGAATTCGGATTATACATATGCTTCCCATCTATCAGATATCCATTGTACCAGGCCTTCGTTGATTCAAAATCCATATCATATTCCTTACAAAGTTCTCTTACTTCTTCCTCGGTAAATCCATAATACTCTGTGATCGGATAAGAATCCAGCATGGTATATTCCCTGAAATTATTCAGTGCCGATTCATCCTGAATCTTCTTAATCGGCAAAATTCCTGTAATATATGCCAATGCCAGGAAGGATTTTGACTCTTCTGACTTAAATAAGGAGTGAAGGAATTGCAGATATTTATGCACTAATTCTT
>JBJENW010000053.1:0-3891 GCA_051880395.1 Lachnospiraceae bacterium
TATAAAAAAAGGAATCTGAAAGCCTTAGAAATAAAGGTTTAGAGATTCCGAGAGAACATTTGAAAAGAAGGGAGGCAATCACATGAAAAAAGTGGGAACCGGTTTGATTCTAGTTGGTGTCTTGGCTACTGTGTTAGGGATTGTAGGAGAGATTCTTATGAAAATCAAACTATCTTCTACAGAGGGCGCGGATGGTCCGACTGTCGTTTTTGGCAGTGGAAGATTAGGTGGTGTGCCGGAAATAGCGGTAATTGTCATTGGAATTGTTTTGATCGTACTGGGAATCATTTTTAAGAAAAAATAAAATTTTACCTGCAAAAGAAAGAGGAGATATGGTATGCTCAAAAAAGGGGACAAAATCGGAATCGTCTGTTGTTCGAACGGGCAGAAACAAGCCAATCGAAAGCAGATCAAATGTTTAGAAGAGACGCTGCATTCCATGGGCGTGCAGCCAGTGTTCAGCGATTACATTTATGAAAAAGAATCGGTGTTTAGCGGCACAGCCAGGCAGCGTGCAGAGGCGCTGATGCAGTTTTACCAAAACGACGAGATCAAAGCGATCTGCGATATTTCAGGCGGCGATCTGGCAAACGGAATTTTGCCGTATCTGGACTATGAATGTATTGCAAAGAGCGAGAAATTGTTTTGGGGATACAGTGATCTGACTACGGTTTTGAATGCCATCTATGCCAAAACCGGGAAGCCATCGGTTTTGTATCAGATTCGGAATCTGCTCTATGAACACAGAGAAACACAGATTTCGGATTTCGAAAATATGTTGGAAGGCAAAAATCAGTTGTTTCAGATTCGCTATCGTTTTATTCAGAAAAAACAGATGCGTGGCATCGTTGTCGGCGGAAATATCCGCTGCTTTTTAAAATTAGCAGGAACCGGATACATGCCGGATCTGAGCGATAAAATCCTGTTACTGGAAAGCTGTGGCGGAACTGTTCCAAAAATCGAAACATATCTCTGCCAGCTCCAGCAATTAGGCGCATTCGAAAAAGCCGCAGGAATTCTGCTCGGCACCTTTACTGAAATGGAGGCAGAAAACTGTACACCGACCGTAGAAACACTGGTAAAAGAAATCGCAGGAAAAGAGATTCCGATTGCTGTGACAAAAGACATCGGACATGGAACAGATGCAAAAGCAATGCTGATCGGAAGTGCGTGTTCTTACACGGACGTTACGCCTCACAAGGGCAGAAACGATACATTAAAAAATGATTCATTGAGTGACTCTTCGTCTATATTATAAAGCGATAAAACGAAAAGTTCTCTCAACCAATCGGTTCCAATACACAGTTTTCGATCTCCGGCGGAGTGGCGCACAGGGGCGGCTGGGTTTTGAAGTGGCTTTGACAGAAATGTTAGTGAGTTCGGATGGGCAAATCTGCGATGCCTTTCCTGTCTTGCCGTGAGGCGGATAGACTGTGCGGATGTGTCCGCCAGAGAAAGAATCTGATTTTGACTCTTGCTCTGGCGGACACATCCGTGCAGCCTGTCCGACATACGGAAGACAGGAAAAATAAAGCATCGCAGATTTGTCCATCCGAACTCGACTTCATTTCTGTCAAGCCACTTCAAAACCCAGCCGCCCCTGTGCGCCACTCCGCCGGAGGTCGGAAACGTCCGTGTAGGGACACCTCTTCGGTTGAGTAATCTTTTGTTAGAAATTCGATCCGTTCCATCCCCAGTTGCTGATGGCCTGGTATTTTATATAGACGTGATCTGGCGCGATGCCGAGCACATCCTGGAAAATATCACAGATCTGACCGGTCATTTTCGAAAATGCGTCCGGGTTTTCCTGCCCGAATACACTGACTTCGACCATGGCCAAAGGTTCGGAGTTGTCTCCGCGAAAATAGAGTTTGTAGTCCGGCTCAAAGCCGACCATCAGCCAGCTTTCCGATTTTCCCGGAATCGTTTCGATGGCTTTTCCGAGTCTGGTTTTCAGTTCTTTTTCCTGATCTTTGGAAAGTGAAGTGCTGATTTTGGAATTAATAAATGGCATAGATATTTCCTCCCTAAAAAATTTTTCAATCCATGTGTTCGTTTCACATCGATACGATCAGTATAACAAAATACAGATTATTTTTCCACCCGGTTATAACAAATGTCGAAGCGGAACAATGATCACACGCAGGATGCCATAAATGATTTTTTTCTTAACATCCTGTTCGATGGGCTGGTATAATTCGCCATCGGTAATGGTTCCGTTCGGTGCGACCTGGCGGCTTTTCTTTTTCAATGTCTCCATCTGGGACATCAGATTTTGGTTTAAGTCTGGACTTTCAATCCGAAGCATCAGTTCCGTGTCGAGATAAACGCTTCGCATATCCGCATTGCAGGAACCCACATAACAGAGATTGTCATCAATCAGAATCGTCTTGGTATGCTGCGCCTGCGGACCAAGGTATTCATACGTGAAACAGCCTGTTTTTTGGATGTTTTGTTTCTGATTCAGATAATCCGTACAGCCAAATGGATTGCTGCCACTTTCCACTGCGTTAATGAGAAGTTCTGTTTTGGAACTTTTCGAAGCAATATCGCGCAGATCCTGATACATTTTTTTGCTGCAAATGACATATGGGGTTTGAATCAAAATCCGGTCGCCCTGTTTCATATCAGTGACCATCTGCTCCCAGAGCAGCGGTTGTTTATTTTCGGCTTCTATCGGATTCGTGTACAGATCGATGCGGTCTGCTTTTTCGGTAGCGGTTTGCCAGTTTGTTTTGGTAAATGCTTTCGGATAGCGTTTGTGTAATTCTTTATAGTGTCTCTTCAAAAAAGTTGCATCATCGGAGTGCTTTTTATACGTTTTGCAGCAGGAGTAATTCCAGATCTTTTGAAAATAATCTTCTAGTTGCGTGTAAGAATTCCCCTTTCCGGGCTGCGTTTCATAAACCAGGATATCCCGGTCTTCATTATAGGACGTCACATAATTTCCGAGAAACAGATCATCGGTATTTCTTCCGCCAAGCAAATAAGCAAAATCATCAACGATCACATATTTGTCATGCATCCGGTAATTCGTGTCGCCGGGAAAGAGCAGATTGATTGGATTATAAAGTTTGATCTCTACATTTTTATGCGAGGCCAGTGCTTTTAAATTCTTGCTGGTCTGCAGATGTAAATCGGCATTCATCCCGTCCAACAGCAGCTGTACGCGAACACCCCGGTCGGCTGCATGATACAGGGCTGCCATGATGTCCTTTCCGCTTTGATCATCGCGCAGATCAAACGTAGCCAGTACGATTCGTTTTTTAGCGGCTTCCATCATACGCAGCCGCCAAAGCAGTGCGTCTTGATTATTGTCAATGCTTAAAATACGCTCACAGGCGGCAGAACCATTCGTTTGCGCAATCGTCTGTGGTGTTTCTACCGTTTTATGATGCAGTGGGAGTATCACCCCGCAAAAGAGCGCATAAACAGCCCATACCAAAAAAATATTCAAAATGATTCGAAATACTTTTTTCATTGCGTCCTCCATATTCCTAAGATACATATCTCAATTATACAAAAAAGAGTTTCGCTTTTCAACTTCTGATTTTTCGAGCAAACCACCACGTTATTGGCTCCACTACTTTTTGGGGAATTTGACGAAAAATATCTCAACTGGGGGGAGTTCCTATGCGGACGTTTTCGGTATTTGGCGGGGATACACAAGGGGAGGGGCTGCTGGCAGTGAAGTGGCTAGACAGAAATGAAGTCGAGTTCGGGCGGGAAAACTTGCGATGCTTGATTTTTCCTGTCTTCCGAATGTCGGACAGTCTGCACGGATGTGTACGCCAGAGAAAGATTCAAAATCGGATTCTTTCTCTGGCGTACACATCCGCACAGCCGGTCCGCCTTACGGCAAGACAGGAAAGGCATCGCAAGTTTCCCCAC
>JBJENW010000054.1:0-22570 GCA_051880395.1 Lachnospiraceae bacterium
AGATGAACAAATATCCTGCGGTATTTGACTAAATATCAATGAGACAGTACACTAGTAGTATAGCATACACGTTCGAATTCGTCTTAATAGAAATTGCCCTATTGCATTCATTTATTCATAATTTTTCATAAAGTTCCTCTTTTTATTTCATATTTCGGATTTAAAATAAAAAAGTGAAAGGAGAAGAAGTATGAATTGGACAAAGAAATTTCGGCAGAGAAAAATGCAGAGTGTGATGATTTTTGTGATGACCTGTATCTGTGAACTTTTGATGGCGAGTGCGCTGACGATATTGTCATCATTGGATCAGCCCTATCATGATCTGGCAAAAGAGGTAGAGGCGCCTGAGGTGAGAGTGTATCCAATGGCTTCATCCGCTGGCAGAGGGAAAGATTGGAACAAAGAATTAGAAAAATTAGATTGTGTAAAGGAAGTTGCGGTAGTTAAGCAGCATCTGATCACAGAAAAAGTCAAAGCGAATGGGAAGGAAATCAACCTGTTTATACGAATGGTGGAACATAATTTGAAGGTCTACAAAAAGGTGCGGCGAATAAACGGAAACATGGATAATTTAAAAGAGGATGAATGTCTGATCCCGTCAACGCTTGCAAACCAAAAAAATATTTCGGTGGGTGACAAGATTACGGTTAGCTATGGAAAACAAAAATTTTCCTATAAAGTAAAAGCAGTTTTTGCGGATGTATATTCGTTGAATTCGTCTTACAGTCTGGATATTTTAGTTACGCAGATTCCAAAAGAGTTAAAAGCGGATTCTTATTATGCATTATATCTAAAAGAGGGAAAAAAAGGACAGGATGCGGTAGAAGAATATTTACGGTCTCACGATGGAATGTTGGATGCAAACTTTCATACGAGAGAAGAAAGGATTAGTAATGCACATTTGTCGGAAAATATCCTGGGAGCAATTTTATTTGCGTTGAGCGTGGTGATCTTTTTTGTGGCATTTGTGATGATACGCTATATCATACGGAATGCACTGATTCAGGATAAAAAAACAATTGCAGTTTATAAGGCAATCGGCTATAACGAACGAATGATACGAGGCATTTATGTATGTTTTTATCAGTTTCTGGTTTTGACCGGAACGGTTTTCGGAATCGTGCTGTCAAAGATCCTTACCTATTTTTTCATGCAGTCGGCATTTGAAAATCTTGGAAGGGCGGATGCGGCAGGAGGTATTGTGCAGGGGCTTTTGTGTGCAGTGGGAATCAATGCATTTGTATATATGGGAATTCTTTTTGAATTGAAAAAAGTACGGACAATGAAACCACAGGAGCTTTTAAGTGGAAGCAGTGAGATGCCTGTCGTGAAAGAGAAGAAAGAGTTTAGCAGGAGAAATTTTGTTGGATTTTCTCCTAGCGCCATGGCATTTCGTATGATAGAAAGGGATAAGAAAAATACCGTAATGATCATTCTGACCTGTTTTTTATCTATTTTTCTAGTGAATATGGCAGTCGTCAGCCTGGATAATGTAGGAGATATGCGTGCGAAAAATTATTATTGGCTTGGATTTGATCGACATGATGTGACGATACAAAATACCGGAGATACAAAAGAGTATGAGCATGTGTTAGAAGAGATTAGAAAAGACAAGAATGTGACAGCTGTTGTAAAAAGAAATCTGGAGGTAGGACTTTGCATTCCGTATGAACAAGGGGCGAATGCGATGGTGTATGAGGACTATGGACCGCTTTTTATGCCAGTGATTTCCGGTAGAAATCCAAAGAATAAAAATGAAATTGTGATCAGCAATTATTATGCGAAAAAGATGCATAAAGAGATCGGGGATTATATCGATGTGTTTTTAGGTGACGGCACAGATTCGAAGGTTTCACTTTTGATCGTAGGAACCTGTCAGGGCTTTTACGGAATGGGAAAAAGTGTACGAATCCATTCCAATTTGCTGACATCACATGATATCCCGTTTGTCTGTAATGAAGCTTCGGTTTATTTGAAAAAAGGCAGCGACCGGAATGCATTTTTGAAAAAGATCAATGAAGAGTATCATGGAAAAGTCAAGGTAATTCCAAGAGAAGATTTGTATGACTCGATCATTGATGAAATCGTGCAGCCGCAAAAAGCAGCACTTGGACCGTTTATTCTGCTTGCGTTGCTACTTGGGACGCTAAATCTGGTCTACATTATTTATCTGAAAAATGTAAACGGAAGGCACACCTATAGCATTTACAAGAGCATCGGATATTCTGCAGCGCATTTGATAAAAATGAATTGTATTTATGTGCTCGTGATCGCATTTGTGTCTATGGCGGTTGCAGTCCCCTTATTTATGATCAGCTTTCCGAAGGTCATGGTATTTGCCATGTCCATGTTTGGGTTTGCAGAGTATCAGGTGACCTATCATGCTTCAACTGTGATCTTGGGAAATGGAATCGTACTTTTGATGTTTTTATTTGGTGTCATTTTATCTTCCGGCGAGTTGAAGAAAAATCATTTAGAAACGTTGGTAGCAGAGTAAGGAGGAACCGAGATGGAAAATAGAAAAAAGTGTGTTATAATGAAAACGGAGTTTTTGTGTAAAAGTTACGTAAGTGACGGAGAAATCAATAATGTTATTAAAAACATAGATTTGGAAATATATAAAGAAGATTTTACAGTGATCATGGGAAGTTCAGGATCGGGAAAATCGACACTGCTGTATCTGTTGAGCGGGATGCTGGAAGCGACAGGTGGTACGGTTAGATTGTTGGATCGAACGCTTACCGGATTAAAGGAAAAAGAGCTTTCTGTGGTAAGGAAGAATCAGATCGGTTTTGTTTTTCAGGCAATCAATCTGATTCCAGAATTAAGTGTATATGAAAACATTTTAAGCCCTGCATACAAATCGAAAATTCCGAAGGAAAAACAACAAGAGCGGGCGTTGCAGCTGGCAGAGGCAGTCGGATTGCAGGAGCATTTGAAAAAGTTTCCGTCACAGTTGTCGGGTGGGCAGAGACAGCGCACAGCGATCTGCAGGGCGATCATGAATGAGCCGGAGATTCTTTTCGCGGATGAGCCGACCGGGGCATTAAATAGTTCACAGGGGCAGAATGTGCTGGATTTGATGACAGAGATTCATGAGAAGGGACAGGCAGTTGTGATGGTGACGCATGATTTAAAGGCGGCACTTCGCGGAAACCGGATTTTATATCTGGCAGATGGAAGAATTGACGGGGATCTGCGTTTGAATTCGTATTCCGGCTGTAACCTGCAGGAGCGGGAAAAATTAGTGTATGAATTTTTAAAAGAACGTGGCTGGTAAGGCGCGCATGGAGAGGAACATGAAAGAACAGAAAATACTGATCGTGGAAGATGAAAAAGAACTTGCGAAGATTCTTGGTGACTATCTCAAACTGGAGGGATTTGCCGTGGAGATTTCCTATGACGGAGAGGACGGCATAAGGCAGTTTCAGGAGAAAGGGCCGGCACTTATGATCTTGGATATTATGCTTCCGAAAAAGGATGGCGTAGAAGTTTTAAAAGAAGTGCGGGCCGTGTCGGATATTCCGGTCATTATGTTGTCTGCAAAAGCAGGGGAGATGGATAAGGTCATTTCCCTTGGCGCAGGAGCGGATGATTATGTGACAAAACCGTTTAGCCCGATCGAGCTGGTTGCTCGTGTAAAAGCACAGATGCGTCGTTATGGCGCATTTGGGAGGGCAAAGGAAGAAGGTCAGAAAATGGAGGTGGGAGCACTTACGTTTTTTCCGGCATCTTATGAGGTTTATATTGGAAAAGAACAGCTGCCGTTTACGACCAAAGAGTTCGAAATGCTTTCCTTTTTTGCAACGCATTTGAATCAGGTTTTTTCGAAAGAGCAGATTTATGAAAATGTCTGGGGCACAAATGAATATGGCGATATCAGCAGTGTGGCAGTTTATATAAGAAGACTCCGGATGAAATTAGAAGAGTATCACCTCGATTATATAAAAACAATCTGGGGCGTTGGCTATAAAATGACGGTGGAATCAACCGCACAGACGGACAGGGAGCAGGAGAATTGAGATTGCAAAAAAAACAGCGTTTTTGGAATTTATTATTGCTATTTATCGGAAGTATTTGTATTTTTCTATCTTGGAAACACTATGATGACTGTGTTCCGGAAACTTATTACAATAAGGCGCGCGTCCTGCTATCGGAAGAAAGGGCAATGCTTGAAGAAGGAAAAATGACAGATTTTAAACCTGTAATAGCGGTGGATTATTATTTACTGGATCTTGGCGGAATCGTGAAAAAAGAACAGGGAAGCGGGTATGAAGTGGGGCAGAAAGTGAATCTGACGGAAGCACTTCAGACGGATAGCAGTTATTACAAAACGAATAAGGATAGAATAAAGGTTGCATTTCCAATTGAAAAAAGGAAAAGAACCGTTGGTTTTGCAATTTTTTTATTAAACAGGGATCTGGTGTCAGGTGATACCAGGCAGGAGCGGTTTTTGTATATTTTTTCGCCAATTCTTGTCATGACCTGTTTTTTTGTTGTTTTATGTATTTATCGGACAGAGTATCTGAACAGGCATTTCGTCCGTCCGATGGCAGAAATCTCTCGTTCTGCAAATGCGATCGTAAAAGGAAATTATGATCTGGCGGTTGTAAAGAATCATTCAAAGAAGGTGCTTGGTTCGGCAACGGATAAATTTGTTTATGCATTTGAGCAGATGCGGGATGAATTAAAGCATAAATCGGTGAAAGAGGCAGAATTAAAACGGATGCAAAAAGAGATGATTTCCTGCATTTCCCATGATCTGCGCACACCGCTTTCGACAATAAAGGCCTATGCTTCCGGTATTTATGATGGAATTGCGGTAGATGAAAAGATGCAAAAGGAGTATGCAGAAGTCATTTTAAAAAAGGCAGATGTTATGGAAAAGATGATGAAAGAGCTTTTAGATCAGACGAATGCAGAAATCAATGAATTATCGATCAAGAAAAAGGAGCAGTATGCAAAAACGTATTTTGATCAGATCATAAAAGAAATCATGACAATTGCAGATCAAAAAAAGATACATTTTGAAGCGGAAAACAGAGTTCCGGAAATGATGGTTTCCATAGATGCGGGACGCATTACGCAGGTTATCTATAATTTAGTGGAAAATTCCATGAAATACATGGAGAAAGAGGAAAAAAAGCTGCGGTTTCAGGCAGAATATGACAGGAACCAGAAGTGGATCGTGGTCTCAGTTTCTGATAATGGGCCTGGAATTGGAATTTCGGATATTCCGTTTGTCTTTGATAAATTTTACAGGGCGGAGAAGTCAAGGAGTATGCAGATTCCGGGTGCAGGACTTGGATTGTCTATTTGTAAGTATATTGTGGAAGCACATGGGGGAGAGATTTGGCTGGAAAGTAAAACAGAGGAGGGCTGCACTTTTACCTTTACGATTTTGACATAAATGTCTCCTCCGAACATAGTGGCTGGTTTTGCATGTTTCGTTCCAATTGTCAAAGTGCTTTTACATCGAGAAAATACAGTATAAGGGTCTATTTTTAATTGAAAATTAGCTAATATATGGTACAATAAAAATAGCTAATATACGAAAAAGGAAGGAGAGAAATGTATGGTTGGTGTAACAGCAACAGCAACGGAGATGCAGAATAATTTTGGAAAGTATTTGAATCTGGTTATGAATGGAGAAGAAGTGATCGTAACAAAGAATGGGAAAGAAGTGGGGAGATTTATTCCAAGAGAGGAGACAATTTCTTTTCTTACAGATTCCCTTACCGGAATTTTAAAGGGGGATAAGGAAATGGCAAAAGAGAGGGAGGAGAGACTGAAAGAGAAGTATGAAATTACTGATTGATGCAAACATTTTGTTGGATGTATTACAAAAACGTGAACCACATTATAAGGACTCTGCGTTGATTTGGAAATTGTGTGAGACAGCGCAGACAGAAGGGTATATTTCCGCTCTGACGTTTGCGGATCTTGTGTATGTGATGAGAAAAGAATTAGACGTTGAGAAGATAGAAGAAATTTTGAAAAAAATGTCACTCATATTTCAGTTTGCAGATTTGAGTGGGTCGGATCTTACCAAGGCGGCAGAAATGCATTGGGAAGATTTTGAGGATGCATTGCAAAGTGCGACGGCAGAGCGAGTTCATGCAGAGTATATTATTACGAGAAATGTAAAAGATTTTGTGAAAAGCAGAGTGATGGCATTGACGCCAAAGGAGTTTCTTGCAAGACTTTAGAAAATAGGAGAAGGAGAAGAAAAATGTATTTAGAAAAAATCAATCAACCATCCGATGTAAAAGAAATGAATCTGGAACAGTTAGAAACATTAGCAGGAGAAATGCGGACGGCATTGCTCGAAAAACTGAGTAAGCATGGAGGACATTGCGGGCCAAATTTTGGTATGGTAGAAGCGACGATTGCGCTGCACTATGTCTTTGACTCGCCAAAGGATAAAATCGTATTTGACGTTTCGCACCAGAGTTATTGCCATAAAATGCTGACCGGAAGAAAGGATGCCTTTTTATATGAGGAGCACTACGATGATGTATCCGGTTACAGCGAGCCCCAAGAAAGTGCGCACGACCACTTTATCATCGGCCATACCTCCACTTCGGTCAGTCTCGCCTGTGGTCTGGCAAAAGCAAGGGATTTAAAAGGAGAAAAAGAAAACATCATTGCTGTGATCGGAGACGGTTCGTTAAGTGGCGGCGAAGCTTTGGAAGGCCTGGATTTTGCACCGGAATTAAACAGTAACTTGATCATTCTTGTCAATGACAATCAGATGTCGATCGCGGAAAATCATGGTGGTTTGTATCAAAATTTAAAACTGCTCCGGGAGACAGACGGAACGGCAGAATGCAATCTGTTCAAAGCGATGGGACTCGATTACCTTTTTGTAAAAGAAGGAAATAAGATTCAGGATCTGATCGAAGCGTTTCAGAAAGTAAAAGACACGGATCATCCGATCGTTGTACATATCTGTACACAAAAGGGAAAGGGATTTGCACCGGCAGAGAAAAACAAAGAAATCTGGCATTGGTGTATGCCGTTTGACAAAGAGACCGGAGCGCCTGCTTTTTCGATGGAAGGAGAAGACTATGGCACGATGACCGCTGATTTTCTGCTGGAAAAAATGAAAAAAGACAAGACGTTAGTGGGAATCACGTCCGGGACACCGGCTGTTTTTGGATTTACAGAAGAAAAAAGAAAACTGGCAGGAAACCAGTTTGTTGATGTAGGAATTGCAGAAGAACATGCCATTGCGCTTGCATCTGGTATTGCTGCAAATGGAGGAAATCCGGTTTACGGAGTCTACAGTTCGTTTTTGCAGAGAACCTATGATCAGCTGTCGCAGGATTTGTGTATCAATCACAATCCGGTCACGATCTTAGTATTTACAGCCTCCGTTTACGGAATGAACGATGTCACACATCTTGGAATCTACGATATTCCGATGATCTCGAATATTCCGAATCTAGTATATTTAGCACCCACGACAAAGGAAGAATATCTGGCTATGCTCGACTGGAGCACCACGCAGAAACAGTATCCGGTAGCCATCCGTGTGCCGGGAGCAGACGTGATCTCATCCGGTGAGAGCGTGAAAAAAGACTATGGCAGATTAAATAAATACGAGATCAAACAAAAAGGAACAAAGGTTGCAATTCTTGCATTGGGAACATTCTTTCCGCTCGGAAGAGCGGTGGCAGATGCCTTCGCTGAGCAGACCGGCATACAGCCAACGTTGATCGATCCGGTCTATATCACTGGAATCGATGAAAAGATGTTAGAAGAATTGAAGGCAGATCACGACGTGGTGATCACACTCGAAGACGGCGTACTCGATGGTGGCTTTGGAGAAAAGATCGCCAGATTTTATGGCGCATCAGATATGAAAGTCAGAAACTACGGTTTGAAAAAAGAATTTTTGGACCGCTACGATGTCGAAAAAGTACTGCACAAAAATCGCTTAACAAAAGAACAGATACTGGAAGATTTGCTGAAATAGGTGTTTCAACCGTAGCGGATTCTATGTACGGACGTTTTCGGTATCCGGCAGTAGAATTTCCTTTACGGACGTTTCGCCCCACGAGGGTCTGCCCTCCGAAAAAAGCATGGTTCCTGTACAAGCAAGCTAAGTCCTAAGAGCGCCTAAGTCTCTCAGGAAGAGCCTTCGAGCCTAAGGCGCTCTAAGGACTGGATCTTACTTGTACCCACCAAATTGTTTTTTTCGGAGGGCAGACCCTCGTGGGGCGAAACTATGCATTGATATCAACAGAATATTGCATTTTTATTTCAATGAACGATATCTTAGGTTTTTGAAAAAATATTGGGTTAGCAATTACCTTCCGGAGAGAAAAATATCTCAACCTCTCGTTTCCAGTATCCAGTTTCGCAACACGACAGGCATCTTGGCAAAAAACGTTTCGGCGAGCGCAGGTGAGATCCTGTGCTTAGAGTGCCTTATACTCGAAGGCAATCCTGAGAGTATTAGGCACTCTTAGCACATAGCTCACCGGAGCAGGAGCCGTGTTTTTGGCCAAGATGCCTGTCGTGTTGCGAAACGTCCGTATGGAACCACTAGGGTTGAGATAGTTTTCGTATGTGGAATAGTTGTAAATTTTTACTTGTCAGATGGAAATATGCATGATATAATACGTTTTATTATAAAGAAAAGCACAAAGGCGTGTAGATACGAAAATCATCTACACGTCTTTTTTATTTGTAAACTTTTTGGAGCAAAATACAAATAAGATGCAGGCATGTGCAGAAAAGGGGATTCGAGTTGAAAATTACAGCAATCAAAACAGGAATGATCCAAATACCGTTAGTCACACCATTTAAGACTGCACTCCGCACGGTGGAACAGGTCGAAGATTTGATCGTATGTGTGGAGACGGATACGGGGGAGAAAGGGTATGGCGAGGCACCTCCGACGGCTGTGATCACCGGAGATACGCTGGGTTCGATCGAGACGGCGATTCGTGCGTTTATCGCACCGTCAATCATCGGCATGGAAGTAGAAAATCTGGATGTGATCCTGGAAATGATTCAGAAAAGCATGATACATAATACATCTGCAAAAGCGGCGGTAGATATGGCGGTGTATGATCTGTATGCAAAGTCTCTAAACCGTCCATTGTATCAGATTTTAGGCGGCTCAAAAAAAGAACTGGAAACGGATCTTACCATCAGTGTCAATTCGGTTTCGCAGATGGTGGAGGACAGTCAAAAAGCCATCGACCGTGGATTTTCAATCTTAAAGATCAAAGTTGGAAAAGAGACACAAAAAGATTTGGAGCGGATCCGGGAAATTCGAGCGGCTGTGGGGCCGGATGTGAAGATTCGCGTGGATGCAAATCAGGGCTGGACACCGAAACAGGCGGTCTCTATCATTCAGAAAATGGAGGACCTGGATTTGGGGATTGCGCTTGTCGAACAGCCGGTAGCGGCAAGGGATTTCGAGGGAATGCGGTTTGTAACAAGCCATACCGCCACGACGATTTTGGCTGATGAGAGTGTTTTTTCACCGATGGATGCGATTCGATTATTCGAAATGCAGGCAGCGGATATGGTCAATATCAAGCTGATGAAAACAGGTGGGATTCATGAAGCGTTGAAAATCTGTCAGATTGCAGAGGTTTATCAAAAAGAATGTATGGTCGGCTGTATGTTAGAGAGTAAGATCGCAGTCAGCGCGGCGGCGCACCTTGCGGCAGCAAAAAGTGTGATCACCACAGTGGATTTAGACGGACCGTCCCTGTGCAGCATTGACCCGTATACGGGTGGACCACTTTATGAAGAATCCGTCATCCGAATGACACAAGATCCGGGAATCGGAATCACAGGAGTTCCCGTAGCATTTTCTTAAAAATAACCGAAGAAAGTCAGGAAGCATATGGAAGAAAAACCATTATTAGAAGTGAAAAATTTGGAAGTTTCTTTTTTGAATGGAAAGACAGAAGTGCCTGTCATCCGCGGGATCAATTATACACTCAGACAGGGAGAAGTGCTTGGAATCGTCGGGGAATCCGGAAGCGGAAAATCTGTCTCGACAAACTGTATTTTGCAGCTGCTCCCAGGGAGCGGAAAGATCACAGGCGGAGAGATCTGGTTTGAAGGAAAAAATCTGCTTGCCATGTCAGAAAAAGAAATTCAAAAAGTGCGTGGAAATGAGATCAGTATGATCTTTCAGGATCCGATGACGTCGTTAGACCCGTTATTTACGATCGGGTATCAGTTGGAAGAAGCGTTAAAAAAACATACCGATCTGGAGAAACAGCAGCGAAAAAAACGAATGATCGAACTGCTTGAGATGGTCGGCATCAATCAGCCGGAGAAACGGTTGAGGCAGTATCCGCATGAATTTTCCGGCGGAATGCGCCAGAGAGCGATGATCGCGATGGCACTTTCCTGTAATCCGAAACTTTTGATCGCGGATGAGCCGACGACCGCACTCGATGTGACGATTCAGGCACAGATCATTGATACACTGAAGGAATTAAAAGAAAAATTAAATATGTCTGTCATATTTATCACACACGATCTAGGCGTGGTCTCAGATATCTGTGACCGAATTCTTGTTATGTATGCAGGAGAAGTAGTAGAAGCGGCAGATAAACGGGATATTTTCTATGATTACCGTCATCCATACACGGAGGGATTATTAAAGTCGGTTCCAAAAATCGATCAGTCCAGGGACAGCAAGCTTCTTCCGATTGAAGGAAATCCTCCGGATATGCAGCTGCTGGGCGCGGAGTGTCCGTTTGCACATCGATGTCAGTATGCGATGAAAATCTGCGCAAAGCACAGACCGCCGCAGTTTCCAGTGAAAGAAGGACACGAAGTGGCCTGTTTTCGTTATTATCGGGATGAGATGCTTGCGCAAGAACAGCAGAAAGCAGGTGAGTAGGTAGATGGAAGAGGAAGTACTGTTAGAAGTAAAAAATCTCAAGAAATATTTTGAAGTAAAACAGGGATTTTTTAAAAAAGCATATGTTAAAGCGGTCGATGATGTCAGTTTTTCCATAAAAAAAGGCGAGACACTCGGAATAGTGGGGGAGAGCGGCTGTGGAAAGACGACACTGGGACGCTGTATTTTGCAGATTGAAAAACCTACATCCGGTGAAATTTATTTTCATGGGGAAAAGATCACGGCTGAGAATATGAAAGACTATCGGAAAAAAATGCAGATCGTGTTTCAGGATCCATATGCATCACTGGATCCAAGAAAAACTGTGGCGGATCTGATCGGAGAAGCGCTTGACATCCATCATCTGTATCAAAATAAAACGGAGCGAAGAGAAAAAGTATTACAACTGATGCAGACGGTCGGCTTAAATGAAAAATTCTATAATCGCTATCCGCATGAATTTTCCGGCGGGCAGAGGCAGAGAATCGGAATTGCCAGAGCACTGGCGGTCTCACCGGAGTTTATCGTCTGCGACGAACCGGTTTCCGCTCTTGATGTATCCATTCAGGCGCAGGTGATCAATATGCTGGAAAAATTGCAAAAAGAGCAGCAGTTGACGTATCTGTTTATCGCCCATGACCTGGCGGTGGTCAAGCATATCAGTGACCGGATCGGGGTGTTTTATCTGGGCCATCTGATGGAACTTGCACCGAGCGAAGAATTGTGTGAGCACCCGTTGCACCCATATACGCAGATGCTGCTTTCGGCGGTTCCGATCGCAGATCCTGACGAAAGCGCGAAACGAAAGCGTGTGAAACTGCAAGGAGAGATTCCATCTCCGATGAATCCGCCATCTGGCTGTCCATTTCGTGCCCGCTGTCCATATGCGGCAAAATCTTGTGAGGAGAAATTTCCACAGTTAGAGGAACGATCAGAGGGACATTTTGTGGCATGTTTTCACGGAAAACAAGGATAGAAAAATGAGGTGACATTTTATGGAATTATTTCAAAAGATTTTGAAGCGGGTATTACTTGCCGTGTTCAGTCTGTTTGTGATCGTAACGATCACGTTCTTTCTGATGAATCTGGTTCCGGGGGATCCGTTTATGTCCGAGAAAGCAAGTGCCGAATCAAGAGCGCTTTTAAGGGCGAAATATGGTTTGGATCAACCGGTCTATATACAGTATATCAAATATTTAGAGGCATTATTGCAGGGAGATCTTGGAAACAGCTATGTTTTACAGAAAGGCCGTTCGGTTACGGCAATCGTGACAGAATCCTTTCTGGTGTCAATGAAACTTGGTATACGTGCATTGATTGTTGCAATCTGCGTGGGAGTTCCTATTGGCTGTATTGCAGGATTGTGGAAAGATAAACCTTGTGACGGTGCGATTCGTGTAGTGTCTGCGATAGGAATCTCTGTTCCGGGGTATGTGGTAGCTGCTGTTTTGATGATGTTTTTTGCAGTAAAACTACATATTCTGCCAACTTCTTATGATAAGCCCGGTGGAAGTATCATGCCGATCATTACGCTTGCATTGTATCCGACCTGCTATCTGAGTCGTTTGACGAGGGCTAGTATTCTTGAAGTCCTCAATCAGGATTATCTTCGTACGGAACGTGCAAAAGGAATGGGGAATCTGACGGTGATCTTTGTACATGCATTGAAAAATTCCCTGATTCCGATCATTACCTATCTGGGACCGCTGACTGCCTCCATCTTAACCGGTGGATTTGTGGCGGAGAGTGTGTTTAACGTGCCGGGACTCGGCCGGTATTTTGTAAGTGCGATCAGCGCGCGGGATTATACCATTATCATGGGAACGACAATCTTTTATGCGGCACTGATCATTTTGATGAATCTTGTCTGCGATATTTTATATCAGATCGTGGATCCGAGAATCAAAGTAGATTAGAAAGCGGGTGATGGAAAATTGGATAATTTATTTCATATGCAGATAAAAACAGAACCTGGAGATTTTGAACCGCTGGAGGCGGATTATTTTCAAGAGAATGCGGTCCTGACGGAGGAGATCGGTTTTTGGAAAGCCAGTTTTCTTCGATTAAAAGAAAATAAAATTGCAATGGCAGCGTTATTTGGGATTCTTTTGCTGGTGCTGTTTGCAGTGGTCGGTCCGATGATCTCTCCGTATACTTATGATCAACAGGTGCATGGGGATGAGGCGCTCGCCCCGTGTCTGAAACACCCTTTTGGAACTGACCGGCTGGGCCGGGATCTTTTGGTCCGTTGCATGATCGGGACAAGAATCTCCTTATCGGTCGGTGTCGTATCAGCGGTGATCGTTTTGATCATCGGCTCGATCTACGGGGCAGTTTCCGGTCTGATCGGTGGAAAAGTAGATACGGTGATGATGCGTCTTGTGGATATTATTTATTCCGTGCCGGAAATTCTTTTGATCGTTGTGATCAAGCTTGTCATTGACGAACCGCTGGAAAATCTTGTGGCGAATGTGTCATTTTTTCATCCGCTGCAAAAGATCGGCTCCGGACTGTTAGCAATTTTTATTGTATACGGATGTCTGTACTGGGTCGGAATGGCGCGAATCGTCCGTGGACAGGTATTGCAATTGAAAGAAATGGAGTATGTGACAGCAGCAAGCGCGCTTGGAGCTGGAAAACGACATCTGATCAAGGAACATTTGATCCCGAATTGTATCGGGCAGCTGGTTGCCACGGTGATGTTGCAGATTCCTTCGGCAATCTTTACAGAAGCCTTTTTAAGCTTTCTTGGAATCGGTGTTTCCGCTCCGATGGCAAGCCTTGGATCTTTGACATCGGAGGCGATCGACAGTATTAACTCTACCCCGTATCGACTGATCTTTCCGGCCATTATCATCAGTCTGATTATTTTATGTTTTAATTTATTTGGAGACGGACTGCGGGATGCACTGGATCCGAAAATGAAAAAATAGCCTTTAAATCAGTATGATTTATAGATAAAAAAACAGCCGAATTTTATCGGTGAGAAGACAAGGAGGAGCAAGCATGAAGAAAAAAATTTTAAGTGCAATGATGTGTGTGGTCATGTGTGCCACAATGGTAACAGGCTGTGGTGGTTCGGATGATCCGACGGTCAGTCAGCCGGCGGCATCGGAAAAGACCGAAGCAAAAGAAGAAACGACAGGCGAGGAGATCGCTGTCTGTGGCGGTTCAGAGGATTCCATGGATATCAATACCGGTACAGCCGGTACGCTGGAAGGATTATCCGCCTGCAGACATATCTATGAGGGATTGTATAAGCTCGACGCAGATGGAAAAGTGGTACTCGGACAGGCATCGGATGTAAAAGTCAGCGAGGACGGTCTGACGTATACCTTTACCCTTCGGGATGACATCAAATGGTCTGACGGACAGGCAGTAAAGGCAGACGATTTTATTTATGGATGGCAATATTTAAAAGATTGCGCCAGTGATTACAGCAGCCTGATGGATATGGTCAGTGATGCAAAGGCAGTGGATGATCAGACACTGGAGTTGAAACTGGCCTATGCATGTTCCTATCTCCCAAATATTCTGGCATTCCCTTCTGCATATCCGGTTCGAAAAGATTATGTGGAAAAATACGGGGAATCTTATGCAACAGATCCGGACAAGAGTGTCTACAATGGTGCGTATGAAGTGGCAGAATGGAAACATCAGCAGGAAATGGTCATGAAAAAACGAGAGGACTATTATGATGCGAAAGCAATTACCACAAGTCAGGTTTCCTGGGAATTGATGACGGATCCTTCCACCATGTTAGCGTCCTATGAGAGTGGAGACATTATGTATTCGAATGCTTATCCTTCTGAAGAAGCAGAGCGGTTAAAAGACAAAGGTCTTCATTTTGTTCCGGGTTATAATACCTGCTGTGCGATGTTTAATGTAGGCGAAAAAGGACCGGAGGTATTAAAAGATGCCAAAGTAAGAAAAGCGTTGTCGCTTGCAATTGACAGAGAACGTCTCATTAAGATTCGGAACCTGGATGATGAACTGGCAGATACCTATACACCTTCTGGTTTGACAAATGACGATGGAACCGAATTTAACACGACGGTGGAACCATGGTTTAAATCGGATGATTACGAGGGAAGTTGTGAGGAGGCAAAGAAACTTCTTGCAGAAGCCGGTTATGAAGGTGGAAAAGATTTCCCAGCACTCACCTACATTGTCAGTGATGACGATAGAAAGGAAATTGCAGAGGGAATCGCAAGTGATTGGAAAGAAGTATTGGGAATCGATACGGTGAAAGTGGAAACGGTAGATGGTTTTTATGCTCAGAGAGGGGATCAGGATTATGATATCGCATACTATGGCTGGTACATGGATTATCCAGATATTTCCAATATGCTTTCTACAATGACAACCGGTTCCTCAGATTCCGGATACAGCAATGCGGATTACGATGCTGCTTATTCGAAAGCAACCGCAGAAACAGATGTGGAAACACAGTGGAAGGATTATGCGGAATGTGAAAAGATTCTTGCAGATGATACGCCGGTCATTCCGTTGTATCATGCAAAGAGCGGTTTCTTATTTGATGATACGAAATACGATGGTTTAGTAGATTACTGCGGAAACTATTATTTTGGATATGTACATCAGAAATAGAACGGGCGTATAATAGAAAATTAGAGAGCTGTCGCGGGCAGGGTTCTGCTGCGACAGCTTTTCTAAAATACAGGTATGACTGGAATCTCAAAAAATCGAGTACGAAGAGGTTCTGCGCATACATGAAATGATCGGGAGGTCTCATGGAAATCAGAGAGTTGGAAACTTATTTTAAAAAAGAAGCAGATGCTTTTCCAGGAAAAGTTGCGTATTATTTTCAGGATTTTTCAAACCCGGCTCTTTCAATCGAACAGGCAAAGGAGGAGCAGGTCGTCTCGGCAAGTATGATCAAGGTTCCGGTCATGGTTGCGTTGTTTGAAAAAATGCGGGAAGGTGTGATAGAACTGGGAGATCGCCTGAACGTAAGACAGGAGCAGATTCTGGAGGATTCCAAAGTGTTTGAGGATGGCGAACGGACCGCCTCTTTTTTGGAACTGATCACATGGATGATCATAAATAGCGATAATACGGCATCGAATGTGCTGATGTCCGACCTGGGATTTGATGCGTTGAATGATTACTTTCAGAAGATCGGATTGACAAAAACAAAAGCCGAGCGTTTGATGCTTGATCATGAGGCAGTGGAGGCGGGAAGAAACAATTACATTTCTCCGATGGATTTTTATCACTGCATGTGTCTGCTGAGGGAACAGGAAAAAACGGACCGTTATGCAAAGATCGGAATGGAAATTTTATCGAAAAATCGGGATTTTGACAGTCTTTGCCGGTATCTGTATGAGGGACCGTATTGCGCGCATAAGACGGGCGGACTCGATGATATTGTGCACGATGCCGGAATCATCCGGGTGCGGGATCGGGAATATTTTCTCGGTGTGTTCGTATCGGAATTTGCCCCGGCACCGGAAAATGAGCGACTCGCAGAACGGCTGATCGGACGGCTTTCCAGAAAAGTATTTGATTTTTACAAAGCAATGTGACAGAGGAGAAACAGATGAAAGAAAAGGAAAACTATGGGATTCTAACTGTGCCGCAGGCATATCTTTATACGGAAGATCTGACGGAAGTTTCGGATGAACTGTTGATGGGATGGGCAGTAGCGGTTACAGATGAAATGAAAGAATGCGATGGTGTGGTATACCAAAAGGTATGGACTCATTATGGATACGATGGGTATCTTTGCGCGGATGCGTTTTGTACAGTAGAGAAAACGGCGTTACAAGACAGAGATGCGGATGCATCGGTCTATGTTGTGCAGCGGGCATTTGTGGATGTGCTGGCCGAGCCGCGTGTGCAGGGAAGAATTCGGTTGACATTGAGCAGAGGCAGTTTTGTGCGGGTTCTTATGGAGACAGAAAACGGGTACTACTATGTAGAGACAGCCGACGGAACGAACGGATATCTTCCCTGCGTGGCGCTGGAAAGGCGGCGGGATAACGATGGCTATCTGTATGCAGCACAAAAAGAGTCGTATTTTCAAAATCAGAAGATTCCAAATCCCGATGCGGAAGAGGCATTTCGCGCGCGGCTTGTAACTACAGCAAAACAGTATCTGGGCGTACAGTATCGCTGGGGAGGAAAATCAGCGGCAGGCGTGGATTGCTCCGGACTGACATTTATGAGCTATCAGCTAAATGGAATACTTATTTATCGTGATGCCGAAATACGAGAGGACTATCCGGTACATGCGATCTTATTGGAGCAGATGCAAAAAGGGGATCTGATTTATTTCAAAGGGCATATCGCCATGTATCTTGGCGATCACAAGTACATTCATTGCACCGGACACAAAAACAGTTTTGGATGTGTCATCAACAGTCTCGATCCGAATGATCCGGATTATCGCGAAGACCTTGCAGCAGGAATTTTAGCTGTCGGAAGTATTTTTCCAACTTCTGATTTGTCGAAAAATATCTCAATCGTGTAAGATTCCTATGCGGACGTTTCCGACATCCGACTGGGAGAGAACACAGGGGCGGCTGGTTCAAAAGTGGCTAGGCAGAAATGAAGTCGAGTTCGGACGGGTGGGATTGGGATGCTTTATTTTTGCTGTTTTTCGAATGTCGGACAGTCTGCACAAAATTGTACGTGCAAGTAAGAATCAAAAAACGGATTCTTTCTTGCACGCACAATTTTGCACAGCCAGTCCGCCGAACGAAAAACAACAAAGGCATCACAATCCCACCCGTCCGAGCTCACTATCATTTCCGCCAAAGCCACTTTTGAACCAGCCGCCCCTGTGTTCTCTCCCAGTCAAATGCCGGAAACTGTTTATTGGAACCGATCGGTTGAGATATTTTTCGTCAGAATTTTTGAAAAGTGGTGGGAAGTAATGTCGTGATTTGCTCCACCATCCCGCCAAATGTCGGAAACGTCCGCATAGGAAACAAAAGAAAAATAAATGTTTACATAAAAAACTCTTGTTTCTTTTGGGAAAAGCAGGTAAGATACTATAGAAGGAATGGAGGGGAAAAACGTTTTCGAAATGAGGGACAGGAGAGAAAGGAGTTCATATGTATCCAGAGAAAACAAGACGATGGAAACGAGTTTTGACATGGGTGCTTGTAGCTGCGATGGTAGTCAGTTCCATCACGATTCCCCCTACGAGCGTCTATGCCAAGGAGACGGACCCGGCGAAGATCGGAGTCACGTCAAGTGATGTAACAGCAGAATTTAAGCAGGGAAATGTATCGGGTGCGTATCATGAGTATACGCTGCAGATCAATAACCGGTCAAACAAATCGATCGGGGACTGGGTGGTTGTGATACCGGTAAGTGTGAACAATATTTCCGACTGGTCTTCCTGGGCAAAGTACAAAGAAGTTTCAACAGGGGATTCATTGATCGTCGGACCGTCAAATACCGGTGCGGGCGTAATTTCTGCAGGTGGAACGTATGGAAATGTGTCACAGGATGATTATAAGATCAATTACAGTGGTTCGCAGGATATTGATCCATCTAGAGCAGTTGTCTATTATGTGGAAGGTAGCAGTTCGCAGAATGCATTTGCGGATGTATTCGGAAACGGTGGAAATTCAACCGGTGGTTCGGGAAACACATCTGGCGGTTCTTCTGACAATAGCCAGAACATGAATACAGATATTGAATATAATTATGCAAAATTATTGCAGTATTCGTTGTATTTTTATGATGCAAATATGTGCGGAGAATTAGAAAATGATTGCTCCGTAAATTGGCGCAGAAATTGTCATTTGTGTGATAAAACAGTGACATATAACGGAAAAACTGTGGATGTATCCGGTGGATTTCATGATGCCGGAGATCATGATAAATTTGGTCTTCCGCAAGGATATTCTGCGACGGTTTTAGGTATGGGATATTATGAATACAAAGATGCATATCTGAAAACCGGACAGTCCGAGCATTTTAAAAAGATTTTGGATCACTTTTGTGATTACTTTACCCGTTGTACCGTATTAGATGGCAATGGAAATGCAGAAGCATTCTGTTATCAGGTTGGAGATGGTGCGAGCCATAATCTATGGGTGAGTCCGGAGGATGAAAATATCAACCGTCCGGCTTATTTTGCAGATGCATCGACACCGGCAACGGATCAGGTGAGTGAGGCCGCGGCAGCACTCGCATTGCATTACATAAACTTTGGGAATGAAACGTACTTGGATACGGCAAAAAAATTGTTTGCCATGGCAATGAAAAATGAAAAGAAACAGCAAGGATCTCAGGGTGGAAATTTTTATGCTTCATCCGGATGGGCGGATGACTATTGCCTGGCAGCAGCGTGGTTGTATAAGGCAACCGGAGATTCGGTTTATCAGAGTGAATACAAAAAATACGAAGGAAATCTAAATGTGTATGGCTGGCCGGCATGGGATGATGTAGGCGCTTACGCAAAGGCTTACGGCAGCGGAGACTGGAGTGCGGTTTCGATGAATCTTACCAGTAATATCGGAAGCTGTAAGGACGTGGATAATGGGTACAAATGGTTGTGTATGTGGGGATCTGCCCGTTATAATTGCAATATGCAGTTAGAAGGTCTGCTTTATGATAAGTATCAGAAATCGGATAGCTATACTTCGTGGGCACAGAGCCAGATGAAATTTTTGCTCGGGAACAGTTCAACCAAACAGTGTTATGTGGTAGGATATAATGGAAATTCTACAAAATATCCGCATCACCGTGGCGCTTCTGGATATAATGGAGCGTTTCCGCAAGATGGAAATCAGTATAAAGAGCAGGCACATGTGTTGGTTGGTGCATTGGCGGGAGGAATTATTGATGAAAATGGTACTTATGACGATTCTTCTGCAGATTATTATTCAAACGAGGTAGCCATCGATTATAATGCAGCCATGACAGGGGCGGCTGCGGCTTTATATCTGAAAAATGAGAATGACGGACATCAGAAGATCGTAAAAAGTTCAGATTCCGATGCACCGAAAGAAATTAAGATATTTTATGCTCCGGATGGAAGTTATCAGCCTTCTGAAGAGCCGTCCTGTGAACCGTCAAAGCCGGAAGAAATCAAGGTGGAATCTGTAAAAGTAGAACCGGATCATCTGACTTTGACGGAAGGCGAAACGCAAACGATCAAAGCAATTGTGACACCAGAAAATGCCACAGATTCCACAATTATGTGGTCAAGCGAAGATGATGCGATCGCAAGTGTAAAAGACGGCGTGGTAACGGCAAAAAAAGCCGGAACCGTGAAGATTTCTGCAGAAGCAGATGGGAAAAGAGCCGAGTGTACCGTAACGGTAAAAGAAAAAGAACCGGAGAAAATCGCAGTGACAGGTGTCCGTGTGAAACCGGAGACAATGGAGTTGGAAGAAGGGGAAACCAGATATTTGGAAGTAACCGTGACACCAGAGGATGCGACCGACAAATCGGTTCGTTTTCAAGTTGAGGATGATACGATCGTCAATGTTACAGATGATGGAAAGGTTATAGCGAAAAAAGACGGAACCACAACAGTGAAAGTGATCACAAAAGATGGAAATAAAACAGCAGAATGTCAGGTGACAGTAAAGAAAGAAACGCAGGAAGAACCATCCCGTGAAGAAGAGCCATCAAAAGAGGATACACCGTCGTGGGAGGAAACTCCATCGCAGGAGGAGCCATCAAAAGAGGAAGAACCATCAAAGGAGGAAACACCATCCTGGATCGATATCCCATCACAAGAAGATTCGCCAAGTGAAGAAGCACCGTCAGAGGATGAGAAACCGTCAACAGAGCATGGTTCATCAGGAAATACAGGGAATGTAGAACCGCCTAGTACGGTTGAGGTAGATTCTGTAAAGATCACGGAAAATCAGATTACGGTAAAACCGGGAGAAACAAAAAAACTGGAAGCAGAAATTTTGCCGGAAAATGCATCGGACAAGTCCTTGCAGTGGACAAGTGACAATGAAGAGGCTGTCACTGTGGATCAGGACGGAACGATTCATGCAGTGGCACAGGGAGATGCTATGATCTCTGCAATCACATCCAATGGAAAAAAAGCAATCGCCATTGTGACGGTCTCTGATGAGCAGGAAGAGGAAGAGCAGAAGGTTTCTATTTCGATGAAATCCAGTCTGACTTTAGAGGTAAATGACAGCGAGACGCTGGAACCGAAACTGGAAAATGCAGAGAAAACAGACATTCAGTGGGAGAGTGATGAGCCGGATGTCTTGTTTGTAAAAGACGGATTGCTGGTCGCAAAGAAAGAAGGAACCGCAATTGTGACGGCAAGTATCACAAAAAATGGAAAAACAGTCAAAGCGGTCTGCGTCGTAACCGTAAAAGAGAAGAATGTGATCGATCAGCCGATTTTGGCAGAAAGTCTGTTATTGGAACCGGAATCGTTAAAATTGAAAACAGGTGAGATCGGAACATTGGTGTATGTGATTTTCCCGATAGATGCGACTACAAAGGAGATCGAATGGAGTGTAGAAGATGAAACAATCGCGCAGGTGGCATCAAACGGAACGGTTCTTGCACTTCGACCGGGAAAAACAACGATCAAAGCAAAAGTAAAAGGTACAGAAGTATCTGCAGTATGCAGTTTAGAAGTGGAAGAAAAAGAAACAGGAGAGATACAAAAGCCGCAGCTGGTAACTAGTATCAATATTCAAGAAAACCCAGTGACGATTGAAATGGGCAATAAGCAGCAGATTCATGCGACGGTTCTTCCGGAAAATGCTTCGAATCCAGGACTTACCTGGGTATCAACAGATCCATCCATTGCGACAATAGATGAGCAGGGAGTTGTGAGTGCACAAAAAGCTGGAACAACAGAAATATGGGCTTGCGCACAGGACGGAAGTGGAGTGACACAGAAATGCACGGTTACAGTTGTAGCACCGGAGTCTCCAAAAGTGGAAAGTATACAGCTTTCAGTAAAATCTTTGACACTGGATGCAAAGAAAACTGCGACGATCAAGTGGAAGATATATCCGGAATCAGCCCAAAATGAAAAAATGACAGTAAGCCAGAGCCAAAGCGTGATAAAAATCACAAACAAGGGTTCCAATCAAGTCAAAGTGCAGGCAGTGAAACCGGGAGTCGGAAAACTGAACTTTCAGATTGGATCTGTGAAAAAGTCCATTATCGTTAAGGTGAAACCGGCAAAAACAGTTGGAGTAAAGGCGTCTTCCATTAAGAAGAATCAGTTAAAATTATCCTGGAAATCGGTCAGCGGTGCAAGCGGATATCAGGTATATTACAGCACATCAAAGACAGGAAAGTTTAAGAAATATAAAACAACGAAATCGACGAAACTTACGGTTTCTGGTCTGAAGAAAAAGAAAACGTATTATTTCAAGGTCAGAGCGTATAAAACGACATCTTCTGGCACGATTTATGGAAGTCTTTCCAATCTCTATAAAGTAAAAACAGCAGCAAAATAAAAAATGGCATCTTTCGCTTTTTTAGCGAAGGATGCCATTTTCTTATGCAAGGTTATCAAATTATTTACGAATTACTCCTTATATGAGTGTAAGTGTTGCGACCACTACTTTGTTGGTCTCACGAAACGGTATCGACTCCACCACTTTTTGGGGGTGGTTGGGCGAAACAGATCTCAGCCGGGGGATTCCTAGACGGACGTTTCCGGGATTCGGGCAGGCACAGAACACGGGTGGCATCTGACAGAGT
>JBJENW010000055.1:0-3795 GCA_051880395.1 Lachnospiraceae bacterium
TTAATCATCGTTCTCAGGGCTGTGGTCGCCGTTGCAAACGCGCTGATTGCAGTTCTGGAACTGATCCGTCAGTTCATCGACTGATGACTGCGGAAACGTAACTAAGGGCAGGAAGTGCACCGCTTCCTGCCCTTTAACAAAGGAGGATTTATGGATTTTATGAGCATTTTGGGGCGCTGTTTACTTCTTCCTTTCCCTGTTGCGATGTTTGTCGGTTGCCTGTTTCCAGGCATTGATGATCGTTTTACTGGAATGTTCATGAGTTTTATTGTCGGTTGTCTATCGTGGTATATCACCAAGCCAAAACCGCAAAAGGCTGAGGTCGCGTAAGCGGCCTTTTTTACGTCTCTCGTTTAATTCCTCGCCATTCTGTCCAGAAATAGTATTGCGGCTAATCAAGCCAATTCCTACGTCTTTTCGCTGTTGCACGATCTAAAAGAAAATATGGGAAAATTTCATGAAAGTATGGTACTAAAGGGTCTTTAATTCCTTTATCTTGTTCCTTCAACTGCACAGTATCTCGTAAAAACCAACAAGCCGGTTGTTTAAAAAACGCTCTTAGCGTAGGATGTTTTCCATTTTCCAAGTGGAACCCAAGTACGATGCCCGCGAAAAAGACAGCCCTCTTATGAAGAGGGCTGTTATCTGATATAGGCTTGTTATGGTCTCACTCTTGATTAATCAGGTGTATGTGCAACCTTGGTGCACACAATCGATTATGCAGCTTGATGATCTGAAGTGTTACCGGAAGTATCTTCGGTTCGTTTTTTGTTTGTGATGGATTCACTTTTATCTCGCAAGGCTGAGTCTATGACGTTAAACACCTTTTCCCACCGAGAAATCCAACCGCATATAGGTTGAACACGACATTTTTCCAGGAAGAAATTTAATAAGTTAGTTTTTTTATTATCTTGCACTTTGAATGGTTCAATTACATCATCGGCATCAACAGATTTTCCTCCGATAAACCACGACGGATGGGTTTCCATTGCGTCAGAAATGAAATCGTCAGGGAAGAGGCCTTCAATAGCAAAACCACTTCTTACAGAAATATAGTCTTTATTTGACTCAAATCTAATTTGTTTTTTACCAAAGTAGCTTTGTAATCTGGTTCTTTCTTTGACCCCAGCTTCATCACCGTCAAAAACAGATATTACGGGGACATCTTTAGAAATAAACTCGTAGCACCCTTTCAAGAATCCCCCAAGTTGACTGACTCCACCAAACTCATCAACTTTAGCACTCCTCAGAAAAGGCCATCTGTTCTTAAACTCATCATCTTCAGATGTCAATTTCAATATTGATTCTATATATTGTTTGTCGGTGATACCTTCAACGAAAACTGCACTACTTGATATGTTAAAGAAATCAGAAAATCTGACCCCAAGATTTTCTCTTATGCTTGCAACTGCATTAAATCTTTTTTCATGCTTTTTATCTTTTGTAACACCGGCGTCATCTTTATATAACTCAATGATCTTACTTGGCTCATCACTGACAAATGATAAGGAATGAGTTGTAATAAGAACATAAGCAACATCCATCAGTGATTTGAAAATGTGATTACATGACCGGCCTAATGAGGGATGCAAGAAAGACTCAGGCTCCTCAACCATCCAAATCGTTTTCTTACCTAGAGTAAGTTTTCTCTCTGAAATAGATTTAAATGAAGAAAATAAAGATAAGCATTGTAGCCCCATACCTTTACTCGATATCACATTCTCAATAGTATCTTTTATTGAAACCTCAAAGCGACCAAATAACTCATCAAGAGATGGCGGAGCTTTAATCATAAAGCTACAGTCATCTATACCGCTTAGAATCATTTCATTTGTTATCTTTTCAGACACTTCCAACAGTTTATCATGAATCACTTGAACCGATGTTTTCATGGCTGAAGCTACTTCACTCCTAACATATGGAACTAATAGATTATGATATATATCATCAATACTTTTTGACGATGGTATATACACACACTCAAAACTAGAAAGTATTTTTTCTATGAACCTTCTTTCAACAGATGTATACATGGAGGAAGTTACTTCAGGTTTCCTCTTGTAACCTTTAAAGACAGTGTAAAAGTAATTGTTTTTATTAGATATTGTCAGATGTACGGTCACTTCGTTTTGAGGTGAATTTAACCTGGAGTCATCAATCATGTTAAACAGCTGCAAATATCTATCTCTCAAACTTAGCTTTCTGCCTCTTGATTGAGTTGGTTTTGATTCTTGTTGTTTAGAGCTGCCATCATCAAATGAAATAGAATTACTAGGTTCTTCTTGCTCCCCTAAAACACCAAGTTCAATAATCGAGTCATCATCGTCATCATCATCGTCTTGGCTCAAATCCTCAGAGACATCATCTAGCTCACTTTCAGAAAAAGTAAATCTTACAGCAAAACTAGTTTGTCCTTGCTTAACACCATGTGGCTTATCTTTTTCATAGTCATATAAGTCAGGATTAAATTTTCCTTCAAAAAAAACCCTCATAGCTTTTAATAGGTTTGTTTTACCACTGTTGTTTTGCCCAACAATGGTTAATCCATTAAAGTTATCAGAGGATATCTCCCCTGAAATAGACCTATACTGAGAAACTTTAAATGATACTATTTCCATTTTTCTTCCTACGATAGAATATTGCTCGGATTATCGACATTTTTTCCCAAGGCTTTAACTGTCTTTCGCTACTTGGATAAATGGCTCTTCCTCCACTGTTCTGCTTTATTTTCGCCAGAAAGCCCACCATGCATGTTGTTTGTCCTGAAGTGCTGCTTTATCCTGAAGCAATTCAGCACTCACTGCCCCCTGAAGCACAGAAACGGCGTTTCTCGCGGCATTGCGACAGGAATCAATAACCTCTGGTTCGTTGGGCTTTCTGAGCAGGATAAATTGCGATACTTTGGACTGAGTATCAAAAGCATAGATTCGCAATTCAGGGGAGGATGTCAGGCTTACAATATTATGCAACCGCATATAATTGGTGTAGTCCTCGCTACCTGGATCACATGATTCATAAAGATATTTCTGCATTAGCGTTTGCGATGAAGAAAGAAAATCTATATAGCGGTCAGTTTTTTTATCTATATCCCGCAGTCGCTGAGCTATTGCATCTTTTCTTATTTCGTGGCAGTGTGTTAATTTCAGTGTAATCCAGCCACCAACAATGGTGATTAATGCACCCAGCCCAATTTTAACGGCATTATCAGCCACATCTACCCACTCAGTTGCCATCTGTTACGCGTTCTTCCTGTGATGATCATGGTCGCTAGTATAATTCTCCGGCTGACTGGACATACAGCATTTTCTGTCCAAGATTAATAACCTCGAACTGCAACTACAATGCCGCAGATGATGCAAAGGACAATTATCCAAAGAATGGCTGGCATTGGATTGCCATTTTTAGCTTCAGATGCCAAATACGCATTAAATTCTTTTTTACTTTGTCTTCGACCATGAGATGTAGAAAAATTGTGCTGCCTTAGCGGAACAGTACCAGACTCAACATATTCCTTAGCTGCTGCTAATGTGGGGACAGGTCCAAAATCATGAGCGCCATTAGCATCGACAATAAGCCACCCAGAGTTATTTTTTATAATGCAACGCCCATCATCGACTGCGTATCTTCCGGCCTGAATTCTGGTTACCTTAGCCAAGGTTTGCTCCATGTTGTCTTATGCCCAACGGGCTACTTTGTTCATCAGTAAAAGTTTACAGCTTTATCCCTGCGCCGCAATGGGTTGGACACTCAGGTAATTCTGTCCATTCGAAACAAAACTCACTGAACATGGCTGGC
>JBJENW010000056.1:0-3780 GCA_051880395.1 Lachnospiraceae bacterium
AGCCGCCCCCTGTGTTCTGGCCCAGCCGAATTCCGGAAACGTCCGTGTAGGAATCCCCCCAGTTGAGATATTTTCTGTTATCCTTCGATTTCGCCGGCTATGCAGGTCTGTATATCGGAAAACTGGCTCTTTTTTGTCTGTCCGTTTTCTGTGGTTACGGCGCGCAGTTTGTAATAGTAGAGCGTATCGCTTTTTACCTTCTCAGTCGAATTTACGATCTTTGCGTTTTTCAGAACCCGCACCCGCTTATAAGTTCCGTTTATCTTACTACTGCGATATAGTTCATATCCTTTGGCTCCTGAAATGCGGTTCCAGCAGAAAAAGAGATGCGTTTTATCCACGCTTGACCAGTAAACTTCCGGCTTGCGCAGAATCGTACAAGTGGCGCAGACGGCACTGCTGTAATCCCCGTATGTCGTTTTCGTGCCACTTATTTTGTACGGTCGAACACGATAATAATATTTTTTTCCATAGGTCAGATTCGACGTGTCCGTGTATGTCAGTTTCTTTGTTTTTGCGATCTTTTTGTACGTCCCATTTTTTGCTGTGCCGCGGTATACGAGATATCCGTCTGCATTTTTTACTTTTTTCCATGAAAGACTAAGGGTTCCTGTCTTCTCTTTTTTTAGTTTCGCGGTCGTGGTCGCAAGGGGCGTATCTTCGCTCTCTGTGCCTTCTTCCTGTACTGCAACAGAAGTGGTAGTGGTATTTAATGCGCCATCATACACAGTCAGCTGCATCGTGCCTGACGCAGCGTTTTGTAAAATATCGGTTTTGTTTCCGAGTAAGATTGCATTTTCATTCACTGTTTTTTCTGACCATGCACAGGAAAGTAAGACGTTTTTTTCTCCTTCTGTATTTGTCGCACACAACTGCATTCCAGAAAGGATCTGGTTATCCGATGCCGCGACATGCAGGTACAACTGACTATTTTTTTCATACAGATATGTCTGCGCCGCTGTCACGGTCGGTTTTGTGTGGTCGAGTATCACCGCATAGGTCAGCTTGTGTTCTTTCACCTGATCTTTTGGTATTCCTGCAGGTTTTCCGATGATGGACAGCGTATAGGTGCCGTCTTTTAAAGATGCATTGTCTGCGTCTGCACAGTTGAAATAATAGCTTCCATAGCTCCCAAGGCGTTCTTCTACGGAGACCGCTTTTTTGGTCGTCTCGTCTAAAAATGTTCTTGGAATCTGTTTTACTGTATACGTCTGTTCCACTTTTCCGGAAGCGTTTTTCAGCTGATAGGTCAACGATTGTGCCCCACGCAAAAGGCAGGTATGCGGATAGATACAGGTGGCTGCCTGATTCGTCGACAGACGCGAGAGTAGAATCGGCATTTCTTTTTTTGTGGTATGATCAAGTACAGTTGTAGCGCTCTGCACAATTTTTGGCTCGATCAACGCTTGAAACAGATTGGTTCCATAGCGCACCTGATCATCTGCGCTCACGCGCAATGCATTTCCATCAAATACCTTGCAATCTTCCTCTCCATCAAACAGCGGTGCAAAATTTAAATCGCCGTGGAAACCAAGGTACGGCACACTGACGCTCTTTGCACCAGTTGCCTGTGCAAAAAAGTATCCCTCTATAAAAAAGCCTGCCCGCCAGAGATCCTGCATGCTCGCAATCCGCTCGGAATCAAGTTCTAACTGTACCGTCACTTTCACAGTCCGACTGCCCTGGGCCGGAACGGTCACCGCCCCATTTTTCACTCCGGCTCCGGAAAATGCCACATAAGCTGCATCTTCTAATAAATTTTCCTGTTCCTGCGTCTGCACAAGCTCTCCTTTTTTATTTTCCACTGCTTTTTGTGCCTGCACAGTTGCAGAAAGTTGATAGGTCTGTGCTTTTGCGGCCATATTGTGGATAACCGCAGAAAATGTATAGATGCCATCCGTCCGCGCTCCCAACGACACTTTTGGTGCTGTATTTCCAGACACCGTCAGATAAGTTGTCTGCGAAACAGCATCCGAAAGATTTAAGGCACCGGCCCCCTGGCAGCGCACCGAAGTATAAATTCCCGGTGTCCCGCTTTCGATTGGCTGTGCGCTCGACAACAGGCGCGCCCTGGTTTCCGTTTCTAATTCCTGTTTCTCTTTTGCGCTCCATACGACTGTCTCTGCATTCGCACCTGTCTTTTTTGCACACAGAGCGGATTTCAGTACCGCGGCCGCTCCGGCTGTCTGGGCTGCTGCAAAAGCTGTTCCGCTGACCGTCTGGTAAGTGCACCTATCCTCTGTGATCGTCGGCGCTTTTACTCGTTCACCGACTGCTGTCAGGTCCGGTTTTAAATGTAACTCTTCATCCGTCCCTTCTGCCGAAAACGCAGAGATCGCTCCCCCCTGTTTTTGCGATGCGACCGCAAGCACAGACTGATTCGATGCGTTTTTTCCAATCTCTCCTGTGTCAATCTGCATGACAGATACCGATGAATCTGCGGCTTGTGTCGTCTCACCTGCATCCGCGATCACTGTGATTCCGGCACTTTCCATTGTTTCATAAACTTCCTGTAAAAGCGTATCGCTGTCTGTACTGTAACCACCGACCGCTCCGGCATTGATACAGATCACATCCGCATCCAGACTGACCGCATCCTGCAGCGCCGAGAGCAGGCAGATATCCGATGTCTCATTCTTTTCATTGTAGATCTGCATGGAAAGAATCTGTGCATCCTCCGCCACTCCTGCATAATCTGCACCGCATCCTGCCGCGATGCCTGCCATCTGCGTGCCATGGGAATCCTTTGGTTCATCACCGGTCGTATTATCTGCATAGTCATAAGAAAATGGAATCTTTTCGCTTTTATAAACGCTGTCTTCTCCACCGCCCTCTTTTGCCGTCAACGTATTGCGATACTGTTGCACACAGATCAGATCCTCCTGCTCTAAAAGTGTATTCATCGCCTGTGCGTCATATTTTGCCCCCTGTGGAACTGTTTGAAATGCTTCATGGGACGCTTCTACACCGGTATCCAAAATTGCGATCGTCTGCCCTTGTCCGGTCTGAAATCCTGCTTCTGTCTCCACGGCACTTGTCGCATCTTCCACGGCTGCATCTCGTGCTTCATCCGACTCGTTTCCTGTGTACGCGGCAATCTGCGCATATTTTTCACTGCGCATGACCGCTTTTACCCCCGGCACAGTCTCCAACTTTTCCAGCTCCTGTTTCGGCACGGTAAGTGCGATCGCACTGCAGACCGTATTGTAGACTGCCTGAATTTCCAGCTCGTCTTTTACTCCGTCTTTTTCACAGATTTCCTGTATCTGTGCCTCTACTTTTTCTATCTGTTCTGTGATGCTCTCTTTCGCTTCCTTCTGCGTCCTGCACCAATCAGAAAACGCTTTATTTTGAGAATTTTCCTCGATATACGTTTGAAGCATCGACGGTTGCGAAAGTGTCAAGATCACATCGACGGTTTCTTCTGCTGCCTGTATTTTCGATATGGGTAATGTGATGATCGCCAGAATGGCGGATAACATAAATGCAAAAAAACGGTTCTTTCTCATATCTGCCTCCCTCTGCTGCTGTCCTTTCCTGCTTCCTTTCCAGATTCATCCATTATACCGTTTTCGACACAAAAAGACAAGATGTGAAACAGATCTCAGGTGGGAGAGGTTCCTATGGGGACGTTTGCGGGATTCGGGCAGGCGCAGACCATGGGGCGGCATCTTACAGAGTGGCTAGACAGAAATGAAGGAAGTTTCGACGGGCAGTTCTGCGATGCTTTATTTTTGCTGTTTTTTGGAGGTTGGACAACCGGCACGTCCTGTTCGCCCG
>JBJENW010000057.1:0-21775 GCA_051880395.1 Lachnospiraceae bacterium
AGTGAGTTTGGATGGGCGGATTTGTGATGCCTTTGCTGTCTTTCGTTCGGCGGACTGGCTGTGCGGATGTGTACGCCAGAGAAAGAATCCGCTTTTGAGTCTTGCTCTGGCGTACACATCCGTGCAGACTGTCCGACCTTCGAAAAACAGCAAAAATAAAGCATCACAGATCCGCCCATCCAAAACTCGACTTCATTTCTGTCTAGCCACTTTTGTTTCAGCCCCCCGCACCTTGCCTCCTGCCGGATCCCGGAAACGTCCGCGTAGGAAATTCCCCACGGTTGAGATATTTTTCGTCAAAATACCCAAAAAGTGATGGCCGCGAAAATGTAGTGGGAGGCCAATAAAGTAGAGCTCGCAAAAACTTACGCTCATATAAAGCGTAGTGCTCTAGCTATGAATTTCGATCAGCTTATTTTTGAGTTGTGTCTCAATGCGTACCAGTTCTTCTTCCGCTGCCTGGCGTTTCTGACGCCCCTGCTGTTGAATCTGAATTGTTTCTTCGATCGTGGAGATCAAGTTGTTGTTGACCCTTGCAAGTGTTTCTACATCAACGATTCCCTCATTGGATCTTTTTGCCGTCTCGATCGTCGATGTTTTCAATAGCTCTGCGTTTTTTGTCAGCATCGCATTGGTCGTCTCATTGATCTCCTGCTGCATTTTCAGCACTCGCTGCTGATTAGAAAGCCCCAATGCGATCACAAACTGGCTCTTCCAGATTGGTATCGTATTCAGTATCGCGGTCTGGATCTTGTCCACAAGCACACGATCATTATTTTGAATCAGCTTGATCTGTGGTGCTGACTGAATGGAAATCGTCCGGCTCAGTTCGAGGTCATATATCTTTTTCTCAAACTGATCCACCGTGTTCTGAAAATCGTTCACAAGTTGGGCATCCATCGGATTTTGGCTGGCAGCAGCCTCTGCCTGCAGAGATGGGATCGTCTCTTCTCTGATTTCCTGAATTCGCTCTTTTCCTGCCTGAATATACATCTCCAGCTCTTTGAAACACTTTAAATTTTCCTGATACATAATATCAAACATATTGATATCTTTGAGCATATCCATACGGGCTTTTTCCAGAGCCGCTTCGATGCGATCGATCTGCACTTCTGCTTTTGTATAACGCTCTTTGAATTTTTTAATACCGTGTACAGCATTTTTCAGAATCGGAATTTTACCTATGACCTTTTCCTGCATTGCGACCGAAGGGTCCAGGCTTTTGATCTCAATCGCAAGTTCTGAGAGAAGATCTCCCACTTCTCCCCCATCCTTTGATTTAACGGTAGACAAGATTGAATCCGTGTACTCCGTCAGCTGTCTCTGTGCCCCGATTCCATACTGAATCGTACTCTGTGTATCGAGAAAATCAATGGATTTTTTTATCTCATCGATTCGCTGTCTCTCTTCTTTATCAAAAACCATTGTCGTCTCTTGTACCGTGTCAACGATCGCCGTTTCCAGACCGTCTTTCTGATTTTTTGCACTTGACAGTGCCGCTAAACTAATCTCTGCCATCTGTTCTCTCCTTTTTGTTTGTATGTACTTTCAGAGTCTCTCAACATCAAGCCCAAGGAGACTCCACACGTACATTTGTTATTGTAATGCTTCTATTATTTTTTTCATGACATCATATTTTGGCATATTGCTTACGGATGTAAGCTCCTTGGCAACACCTGATACCTCCACCGCTTTTTTATCTGAACCGATGGTAAAATCTCCGGTACGAAATCCGTGTTTTTCCCATGCAAGCTTCTGTATTTTCTCATCCGAAAGTGCCGCAATTCCCTGTTTTGCGCTATCATCTAATGCGATGTAAATGTGCGTAGACCACACCGTAGGTGACGGATAGATCATGACAATATCATCTTTTCTCTCCTTGTAGTCTTCGGGATTTTCTGCCGCATACTCCATCAACTGATTCTCATAGCCGACAATCACTGGTTTTGCACCAACCCCTGTGCGCAAAAACTGTTCAAACAAGTCCGAGGAGGTTGTCTCCATATATCCGAGTTTTGAGAAAATTTCCTGCAGCTTTGGCAAAACGTCATCGATAGTTTCCTCTTTCAGTGTCTGTCCGCCATTTAAGACATTCGCAAGAAGTGCCGCAAACATATTTCCCGAATTTGATCTTACCGGATCTGTAGTATCGATGGAAATGCTGCCGTATAACTCTGACAGACCAATATCACTCCAAGACTTTCCGCTTAAGATCAGCTTTGTCATCTCCTGCATATCCGCATAATACACCTCATCCTTTTTACTTACGATTCCTGCATCGATAAATGCATTCGCAACCATTTTATGCGTATACAACACGATCGGCGTATTAAACAAAATTTCATCTGCGACCGGTTTTTTCCCAGTATCTTCATAATCCTCCAGCGCGGTCTGACTCGACGGGAACAGATAATCTCTTCCTTTTTGATCTGCCGTCACCATATCCAGCGATCCCGCTCTCTGGTATTGAAACTCAATATGATACTCTTTTTTTAAAATTTTTTGTACCTCTTCATCTTCAAACAGTCCAATCTTTTCTCCTCCGAGATATCCGGTTAACGTCGTGACCGCTGTCTGATTTTGGTACATATAATACCCGCCTCCGGCCAGAATTACCGCAAGCAGGAGCAAAATTCCTATGATCTTTGATTTCATATATGCTCATTCTCCATTTTTATCGTCTGCTCTAACAGTTTGAGCTCTGCGTCCATATCTATCATTTCATTGCGTAACAATTTCTGAAACTGATTTTCGAACACGACCTGTAGTGTTTTCATTGCACGCGCGGTATCATCTTTCAGACGTACGACTTCCTCTGTTTTCAAACTGGTATCCTGCAGCGAGATATATTTTTCCAGCAGAGAGGACGCCGTATTCTGATAGTAATCAATAAACTGTCTTGCAAGACGGATTTTTTTGGGATGTTCCTCCAAAAAATGTAAGATATTTCCGGCAATCTGATTCAGCTTTTTAACCTCCTCTTTTACCTCAGAATCTTTTATTTTTTCTTCACACTCCCGAATTTTTTGATAATTTTTTCTTCCTTCTTCCAAACATTTTTTCAATTCCTGTGCATCCGGCAGCTTTTCCACAAAGACCATGTTATCCTGGGGTTTCAGAAGAAAGTAAAACGCCGCAAACAGCCCGACGGATAACAAGGCATCTATTAGAAAGTTCCAATGCAGCAGAAACAAAAGTATTAAAAAAACAATTCCTGCCAGCGCACCTGCTGCTGCACTTGTGGCTGCTTCTGTTAATTTTTCTTTTTTCAAAATCAATTATATCCTTTCACACTTCGAAATGCCGTAACCAGATCCTCTCTTCCATCAAATACGCGGGCATTGGTAAGTTTTGCGAGTTCCTCAAGCTGCGTGGAATCCGCCTCCCCGAACATGATGGAAAACACAGGAATGTCCAGCTTTCGTTCTTTGTATAACTGTTCAAACGCTTTTTTGTTCATTTCATCCGACTCTCCATCCGTCATCAGAATCAGCGCCGGCGTATAGTTCGATACATCATAAGAATCTGCGATCAACTCCAGCCCTTTTTGCAGTGCCAGATACATATCCGTTCCGCCGATTGGCTGTTCCTGTTTAAATCCTTCGTACAAACTCTCTAGTTCTGCATCCTCTGCACTTTTTGCAACGGAAATGTCCATGACATCAGAATTAAACGTGATGATGATATTCACTTCGCCCTCGCTCGCCTGCAGTAAATTTTTTTCGGCGTTTTTCTGCACCAGAATCTGTCCCATGGCTTCCACGAGCTGCTGATTTCCTTCTCCCTCCATGCTGCCGGAATAATCCAGACAGTAGACGTTTAATGACGGTTTTCGAAAATTTGTCTGATAAAGGTCCAGCGCTTTTTTCAGCACTTTTTCTGAAGGCATCGTGATCGGGGATAAGATCCGTTTTGTATCAATGCCCCACTCCTGCTTAAATACACTTTCATTCTCCTTTGACACGCCTGTAAGTTCGGTTCTTCTTCCTGTTTTTTCGATTTCACTTTGCACCTCTTTTGATAAAAGATAGTCCTGCACCACCCGAAAAGCTTCCTGTTTCTTTTTTTCTCCATGATCGACATATCCGAGTGGAGAATCCGCAAGGCTTAATCCATCATACGGATATACCACATAAAGTGGCTCCTTTCCCTGCGCTGTCAACTGTTCATTCGCGTCTATGATCAGACTTTCATAATTTACCATAGCGTCAAAATCACCGGAGAGAAACATTTCTTTGAGCCAGTCTGAACTTCCCGAGCTTCGATCGATCCCGGAAAGAAGACTGGATATTTTTTCTTTTAAATCCGCTTTATCCAGATCCTCTTCCGTCAGCCCCTCACTTTTTCCCAACAATGCATATAAAAATCCAATGTAAGCACTTGTCCCGGAATTTGACTGCGTCGCACTTGTCATGCAGAAAGTCAGCTTCTTTTGTTCGATATCCTTCAGAATTTCTTTCACCGATATCTTTCGGTCTGTTAAATGCAGATTTTTTGCGATCGATTCGCGAATTCCAAACACCACAGGGGATGTGGAAATGGATTCATTCTCTTTCACCAGATGTTTTTTATCTCCAAGAGAGATCCATAGACTAGATGCCGGCCAGACCGCATCATACGATTCTGCCCCCGCTTCCAGCTCATGCATAATGTCCACCGACCCCTTGTATGTCATCTCGATTTTTACGCCGGTTTCTTTTTCACATTGTTCTATGACATCCGTAAGTTCCTGATTCTCCGAACCCGAAAGAATCCGCAGTGTCTCTCCTTTGACGTTTACTTTCATGTCCGCTTTGCCTGTAGTTTGCGTTTTCCCATTCTCTGTCTTTGTGCCACAGCCTCCGAAAATCATCGAAACTGTGAGCACAAAAACGGTTGCGATCGCTATCAGCGATTTTTTCATACATCCTTTCCTCCCTTTCTAACAATGTTCTCTCAGAGTCTTTTTGTTCCTGATTTTGTGAGACTCCGAGAAAACATACAATTTTATCGTACTATTTTGAATGAAAAGAAACTATCAGCGTAACATATAGATTGCGTAAAATTTGTGTCAAATCAAAAAAGCATCTGCCACAAAAGCAGATGCCCTAACGAAAGATTTTTCAAAAATTTTGTATTACATTTGATCACTAGATTCCACCACGATCGCAACCCCTTCTTTGATAGAAATCACAGCCTCATCCTCCTCGATTTCATTACTGACTCCCAGTGCATGATACCCTTCCATAACCGCGTCATCAAGTGGATATTTAAATCCTTTCAGCGTAAGACCTTTTAAAGATGTGGTAAATGGTAAGATCGAAACATAGGTTCCGTACTGTTCCTTTTTTTTCAGAACATTTTTCCCCTTTACCAGACGAATCCGGTTATTCTGGTCCACAAGAAAGCACGGCACATTTTTTTCAAGCGCCAATCCGAGCACCCGAATACTGCCGAGCACATGATCGATTCTGCTTCCTGTCGCGCCTAAGATATGTATTTCATCTACATCCATTGCCAATGCCTTTTCGATTGCGAGCTCCGTATCGGTCGCATCTTTTTCAGGCAAAAACTGTTCCTCTGCAACGCCCTTGATCTGAAAATACTGATACATTTTCGGATCTGCCGAATCAAAATCACCGATCATCAGATCCGGTTCCATATCCTGATGATAAAAATAACGGATTCCAGAATCTACTGCAATCGTGTAATCAAATCCCTCTTCCATCTGATACGTACGTGCAAAGCTTTCCTGCACATTTCCCCCTGTTACGATCAATATTTTCATATCCATCTCCTCCTTTTTTCATACAATGTTCTCTCGGAATCTCTTTGTGCCTGATTTTGCGAGAACATATACTCTCATAATGCAGGCAACGACTTTCTACGCCTGCATATCCGGCGCAAAAAGTCGTTGAAAAATCGTTCTACATTTTTTGTAAAAAACCGGTCACATTTTCCTTGATGTCCCCGGAAAAAACTGCACTGCCTGCTACGATGACATTCGCCCCAGCCTCAAGAACTTCTGAAACATTATTCTGCTTTATTCCGCCGTCTACTTCTATATCGACCAAAAGCTCTCGTTTCGTAATCAGATATTTCAATTCGCGAATCTTCTGTGTACAATATGGGATATATGCCTGTCCGCCTGCACCCGGATTTACCGTCATAAGAAGTACCATATCAAGCTGTGGCAAAATATAATCCAACACGGAAAGCGGCGTTGCCGGATTCAATGCCACCCCGACGCGTACGCCTGCCTTTTTGATCGCCGATACAGTGTAATCCAAATGCTTACAGGCTTCTGCATGTACGGTAATGATATCTGCCCCCGCCTTCACAAAATCATCCAGATACCGAACCGGCTCCTCCACCATCAGATGCACATCAAACACACAGTCCGTACATGACCGGATGGATGAAATGATCGGTGCGCCAAAGGAAATATTCGGCACAAACGCGCCATCCATCACATCGATATGCACATACTGCGCGCCTGCCTCCTTTAACTGAACCACCTGTTCTCCTAATTTTGAAAAATCTGCGGATAAAATTGACGGTGCTAAATAATTCATAACCGTTCCTCCTAATACTTCTTTCTTTCTTTGATTTCTTCGTAAAACGCCGCATAATTATCGTAACGGCTCTGACTGATCTTTCCTTCTGCAAGTGCCTGCTTCACGCCACAATCCGGTTCACTGATATGACTGCAGCCGAGAAACCTGCACTGCGGCTCGAAAGGTGCAAACTCAGGAAAATGTGTCCATAGTTCTTCTTTTTCTATCTGTGGCAGATAAATCGAGCTAAATCCCGGCGTATCCATAATATACGTATCCTGCTGAATATAGATCAACTGTGAATGACGTGTTGTATGTTTTCCGCGCTCGATCTTCTCACTGATCTGTCCCGTTTCCATCTCCACGGATGGCTGAATCAGATTGATCAGAGATGATTTTCCTACGCCGGAAGGTCCTGCGACCGTACTGGTCTTGCCTTGCAGACATTCCAAAACAGATTCGATCCCCTGCTTTTTTGCCGCACTCGTAAAAATCACCGAGTATCCTGCCGATTCATAAATATTTTGTAATTCCTGTTTTTTTTCCTCTGTCACCAGATCCTCTTTGTTAAAACAGATCACAACCGGAACTGAACTACAGTGCATCAACAGTAAAAAACGATCCAACAGATTCGTATTCGGCGCCGGTTTGTCCGCTGCAAAGATTACGACCGCCTGATCCACATTTGCCACTGCCGGCCGGATCAGTTCACTTTTTCTTGGCAAAAGATTTGTGATATTTCCTGTTTTCTTTGTCTCATCGAGAATGTCGATTTCCACTTCATCCCCGACAAGCGGCTTTTTCTTTTGATTTCGAAATATCCCTTTTGCCTTGCATTCATAGACGCCAGCTTCTTTTGTATGCACATAATAGAAACCGGCAATCCCTTTTATGATTCTGCCTTTCATTGCTTATTCCTCAGTAAATGTGACATTTTCTGTAGTAGAAGTATCCCCTTCTTTTACCTGCTCTGTTCCTTTTCCTTCATCATCATAGACAATCTCTACATCTTTATAATGCCATGTCACCTGAATCGTACCACTGCTTGCCCCTTCAATTCCATTGGCACTGACATGCACAGAACCACTAGAACTGATATCTATACCATCTTTACTTAAAAGCACTTTTCCATTGCTGTCCTTCAGCACTGCTGATGCTGTCAGATAGTTATGTCCGTCATCCGGCGATGATACAGACCTGTCAATCTTATAAGAATGTTTTTCCGGTCCATTACTGATGATCAGATTGATCGTCGTACCTTTCGGAACCGTTCCTGACGGATCACAGGAAATCACTTTTCCTGCAGGTATACTATCGCTATAAGCGGTAGAAACATTTCCAACATTAAATCCTGCATTCTGAATTTCCTGACGGGCTTCTTCCTCACTCTTTCCGGTTACATTCGGAACTTCAAGCGGCTGTACTCCAAGACTTACAATTACTGTCACACTGCTGCCTTTGCTCATCTTTTCACCACCTGCCGGTGAAACAGAAATCACACAGCCTTCCGGCACTGTATCATTATAATTCGACTCCACTGCTGCTTTCAGCCCGACACTTTCAAGCGCAGCCACTACATCTGACTGCGTTTTTCCCTCCAGACCGCTCGGTATCTCAACCAGATTTGGTCCACCACAAAGCGTCACTTGGATTTTTGTGTCTTTGTCTACTTTTTCGCCTTCTTTCGGATTCTGCTGCATGATCTGATTTTCTTCAAAATCATCTGACTCTTTCATCCCCATCAACTTAATCCGCATCTTTGTATATCCAGCTCCACGCAGTGCTTCTTCTGCCTCCTCGATCGTCTTTCCAGTCAGATCGATCATTTCTACCTGTTCTTCCTCATCTTCCTTCTTTGATACGTCCTCTTCCACCACCGGAGCATTGGAATCTTCTTTACTCTTACCGGAACCAAATTTAAAAATACCAAGTGCCCCTCCTATGATATAGATGATGATTCCAGCAATGATCACAGCTGCGATCACACCCATCACAGTAACGGCTTTCTCCATTTTCGGATTCAAGATGCCGTTTGCCTCTAAATCCTCTTCTAACTCATCTTTCTCGCTCTTTTTCAAATCCCGTTTTTGCGGATGATTTTGTGCATTCAAATCCTGATATCGTTTTTGATTTGCCTGTTGATTGATCTCATTCACTTCATCCTCAGTAATCACACGCGTTTTTTCCTGATTGTTCAATGGGATCATCACAACGAAATCTGCATCCGGCGTCAAAAGCGACTGCCGCAGATCATTGATCAGCTCTGTCATTGTCTGATATCTGCGATCCGGACTTTTCTGCGTACATTTTAAAATGATCTTTTCCATGCTGATCGGCAGCTCTGGTGCATAAGTACTTGGTATCACCATCTCATCCTGCAGATGCTGAATCGCTACCGCCACTGTCGTATCTCCGTCAAACGGTACGCGGCCAGTCACCATCTCATACATCACAATACCGAGAGAATAGATGTCACTTCTTCCATCGACATATCCATTTCTCGCCTGCTCCGGTGAAGTATAATGCACCGACCCCATCACATCGGCATTGATCGTATTACTCGTGGCAGCACGGGCAATTCCAAAATCTGTTACTTTTACTTTTCCTTCATTTGAAATAATTATATTTTGAGGCTTAATATCCTGATGCACGATATGCTTATTGTGCGCTGCCTCAATGCCTCGGCCCACCTGAATGGCAATGCTGACAGCCTCTTTAAAGGACAGCCTGCCTTTCTTTGCAATATATTTTTTTAAAGTAATCCCCTGCACATATTCCATTACAATATAGTGCAGACCGTTTTCACTTCCAACATCATAGATATTAACGATATTCGGATGTTCCAAACTGGCTGCCGCCTGTGCTTCCGTCCGAAATTTCGTCACAAAATTCATATCATCTACAAATTCACGCTTTAAAATTTTGATTGCCACATAGCGTTCTAGTTTATGATCGATGGCCTTAAACACATCCGACATTCCACCATGTCCGATATCCTCGATCAATTCATATCTGTCTGCAATGTATGTTCCTTCTGCTAACATGCTCTCACCTCGTCTGAAAATGGTTCTATGATCACCACTGTCACATTATCCTTTCCACCATTTTTATTTGCTGTTTCGATTAGTTTTTCCGCGATTTCTGCGGTGTCCCGTTGGCCTAAGATAATCGTTCGGATTTCCTCATCTTCTACCATATTTGTCAATCCGTCCGAGCACATTAGTACATACTCCCCGGGCACAAGTTCCACTTCAAAAAAATCAATTACCAGCTCTTTTGCCACACCAATGGCTCGTGTAATGACATTTTTATCCGGATGGTCCTTTGCCTCCTCTTTATCTACTTCCCCCAACCGGACCATTTCTTCTACAAGCGAATGGTCATGTGTAATCTGTTTGATCGTATTCCCAACAATATACAATCTGGAATCTCCGACGTTTGCCACATACATCCGATTTCCTATGATCGTTGTCGCCACAATCGTCGTTCCCATTCCGGCTTTTTCTTCATCTGTATTCGCCTCTTCCCACACTTTTTCGTTTGCCTGCTGAATCGCCTGCTCGAAAATGCGGATCGGTTCTGTCTCATATGGAATGCTTTTGATCGTATCTACAACCACCTGCACCGCATACGTTGATGCGATCTCACCTGCTTTGTGACCACCCATTCCATCTGCCACAATAAAAAGGTTTGGCAGATTTCCAACCGGATTTTCAGATGTAAACATCGTATCCTCATTCAGTTTCCGATCCATGCCTACATCCGTAATCGAAAAAGTTTTCATTTCTGCACCTGCCTTTCTATGTATCTCTTACGCAATTGTCCACAGGCACCATCAATATCTCTGCCCATTTCCCTTCTAATGGTAACATTTATTCCATATTTTTCAAGTCTATTTTTAAAATTTGCGATCGCATGGTCATCCGGCTGCACAAAATCTCGCTCTTTGATCGGATTTACCGGGATGAGATTGATATGACAATTCATACCGCGTAGAAGTTCCTTCAATTCTGCTGCATCCTGCGGTGTGTCATTGACTCCGCTCACAAGACTATATTCAAATGTCACACGCCGTCCTGTTTTTTCAAAATACTGGCGACATGCCTCTACTACATCATGAATTTCGTATTTTCTCGCAATCGGCATCAGTTCTTCTCTTTTTTTCTGGCTCGACGCATGCAGGGAAAGTGCGAGCGTAATCTGCAGTTTTTTTTCTGCCAGATCATAAATTTTTGGCACCAGTCCACAGGTAGAAACCGTCAGATTCCGCTGACTGATGTTCAGACCATGTTCATCTGTCAAAAGTTCAATAAATTTCAACAGTGACGCATAGTTATCCAGCGGCTCACCGCTTCCCATTACAACCACATTCGAGATTCTCTCCCCAATGTCCTGCCCGATCCGGTAAATCTGCTCTAACATTTCTGCCGGAGTAAGACTTCGCACCACGCCATCTAAGGTCGATGCACAGAATTTGCACCCCATCCGGCATCCCACCTGTGAAGAAATGCAGACACTGTTTCCATGATGATACCGCATCAAAACGCTTTCGATGACATTTCCATCCTCTAACGCAAACAGGTATTTTCGCGTACCGTCAATCTTCGAAATCTGCACATCTACTTTTTTCAACACGGAAAGTGTCGCCTGTTCTTTCAGTTTTTCGATCAATTTCGCAGAAAGATTTGTCATCTGTGAAAAATCCGTTACTTGTTTTTCATGTATCCATTGATACAACTGTTTTGCACGAAACGCTTTTTCTCCCAACGAAACCATGTATTCTGTTAATTCCTCTAAATTATACGATTTTATGTCTGTTTTTCCCATCCTTGCTCACCTATTTCTATTCTGCTTTGCTGTTCCTTTTCATCTTTGCGATAAAAAATCCATCATTTCCAGCAGAATCCGGCAATATCTGCTGCATTTTTTCTAAGGTAAATTCCGGATGTGTCTGCAAAAACCATTCTACATTGTCTTCATTTTCCATCCGATCGATCGTACAGGTACTGTATAACAGCGTACCGCCCAATTTCACATACTGCCATACGGTATTTAGAATTTCCCTCTGAAGCGCTGCCAGCTCTTTTTCCTGCTCTTCGCTCATTCGATAGCGGATATCTGTTTTTCTTCCAAGAACTCCTAAACCGGAACACGGAAGATCCGCCAGCACCAGATCGGCTTTTTCCACACAGTCCGTATCCAAAATACGAGCGTCCCACACTTTTGCTGTCATATGTTCTATCTGACAACGCTGCATATTTTCTTCGATCAGTTCCACTTTGTACTCTGTCAGATCGCGGGCATCTACCATTCCTGTCTGATTTAATTTTTCTGCGACATGCATACTTTTTCCGCCAGGTGCCGCACACACATCAATGCAGTAATCTCCCGGATTGGGATCGGCGATTTGAGCCACCTGCATCGAGCTTTTATCCTGTACGGAAAAAAGTCCTTCTTCAAATTCCGGAATCTGTGTCAGTGTATCATATCCGGACAGGTAAAGACAAGTATTGAATTCCGAATCCTCTTTTACGTTCAATCCTTGTTTTTCCAGTCGGCTTTTTAACTCCTGCGGTCCGATGCGCAGAGTATTCACACGAATTGTTGTCGGCCTTTCTGTTTGAAACGCCTCTAATATTGCTTTCGTCTGTGCTTCTCCATACGCTTTTTGCCATTGTAAAATTATCCACTCCGGCATCGAATATGCGACAGATAACGCTTTTACAGGTTCTTTTTTCTCATCGGGATATTCTATTTGTTCTAAATTCCGACTAATGCTGCGCAGTACCCCATTTACAAAACCTTTCAGATTTCGAAATCCCTTTTTTTCTGCCAGCTTCACGGCCTCATTGCACGCGGCCGATGCCGGAACAGAATTCATAAACTTTAGCTGATAAACGCCACTTCTGAGAATCGCCCGGATCACCGGCTTCATTTTCTTTACTTTCACTTTTGAAAATTGGTTCAGAATATAATCGATTTGTATTTGATTTTCGATGGTCCCTTCACTGACGCGGGTAATAAATTTTCTTTCCTGCTTTGGCAGGTACTGATACTTCTCTAACACCTCACGAATCGCGATGTGACTATACTCCTGTCGGCTGTCTACCTGCAGGAGTATAGAAAGAATCAGTTCCCGCGTATTCACGGTATCAGTCATCGTCTCTTCCTCCAAATAATAACACTAAACGAAGCAGCTGCAAAATCGTAGAGGCAGCTCCTGCCACATACGTTAGCGCCGCCGCTTTTAATACTTTTCTCGTTTTTTTGATCTCGTCATTTCCGAGAATTCCGGCACTCTCCAGCATGATGAGTGCTCTGCCGGATGCATTAAATTCCACCGGAAGCGTCACAAGCTGAAACAGTACGGCGAACGAAAAAAGTAAAATTCCGATATGGATCAGGACGGATCCATGCCCCAAGATCAGTCCGATCAAGATCAACGGCCAGGACAACGTCGATGCTAGATTCGTCACCGGAACAAGCCCCGTTCGAATCGAAAGCGGCACATAGTGCTTTTGATGCTGGATCGCATGCCCGCATTCATGCGCTGCCACTCCAAGTGCTGCCACCGAGTTCGAGCCATATACGCTGTCCGATAATCGCAATATTTTCTCAGACGGACTATAATGATCCGTCAGATTTCCGGAAATATGCTGAATCTGCACATCGTAAATGCCCGCCATATTTAAAATGCGCTGTGCCGCCTGTGCGCCGGTCATACCACTCATACTGCGCACCCGACTGTATTTTGCAAACGTTCTGTTTACGCGTGCAGATGCAAGTGCACAGATCAACGCACCGATGATCACCAGAATATAGGTAGGATCCCACCATGCATAAAACGGATACATTCTGTTTCCTCCTTTCAAACAACCATTCTGTTATACGAATTTCGTATCTTCCTTAATTGCTCCGCCACGCAGAAATGCATCTGCGCTCATACGCTTTTTCCCCTGTGCCTGTACTTCTAATAGTTGTAGGATTCCTTCTCCAGTCTGTACAAACACATCATGTTTTGTCACTTTACATACCGTACCAGGCTCCGCATTGGTTGTCTCATCCGGGAGAGCCTTTGCCGCCCAGATTTTAAATAATTTTTCATTTAACGACGTATACGCACTCGGCCATGGATTCATACCGCGAATCAGTCGCTCGATTTCCACTGCCGGTCTGTTCCAGTTGATTTTTCCCTGTTCTTTTCGGATCATGGATGTATGCGTCGCTTTCTCGTGATCCTGCGGAGTATAAACCGCTTTCCCTGTTTCGATCGCTTCGATCGTCTCAACGGCAAGTTCTGCTCCGACCCCCGTCAATTTTTCAAACAGACTGCCTCCTGTTTCTTCCTCTGAAAGAGAAACCTTTTTTGTTTTTATGATATCACCGGTATCGATTCCCTCGTCCATACGCATGGTCGTCACTCCGGTCTCTTTATCACCGTTTAACACGGCCCACTGAATCGGTGCCGCCCCGCGATATTTTGGCAGCAATGACGCATGCACATTCAAACAGCAATAACGTGGCATTTCTAAAATTTCTTTCGGCAAAATCTGTCCGAACGCCACGACCACGATCAGATCCGGCTGATACTGTCTCAGATACTCGATACACTCCGGTCTTCTCACACGTTGTGGCTGATAAACTTCAATACCATGTGCAAGTGCGGCCTCTTTCACCGGTGAAAACTGCATCGCTTTTCCGCGTCCTTTCGGCTTATCCGGCTGCGTCACTGCAAGAACAACCTCATGCCCTGCCTCGATCAACGCTTCCAGTGTCCCAACCGAAAAATCCGGGGTTCCCATAAATATAATCCGCATAGTCCTTCTCCTATTCTGCACTGACGTCGTGTACGGTTCCCTCTACCTTTTCTGTATAGAGATGTCCGTCTAAATGGTCGATCTCATGACAGAATGCCCGTGCCAAAAGACCTTCCCCTTCCATTTCAAATGTCTTTAACTCCTCGTCCTGTGCCCGTACCTTTACGACATTCGGTCTTGTCACCTGTCCGGATTTTCCCGGATAGCTCAGACATCCTTCTTCTCCGGTCTGACTGCCGCTTGTCTCTAAAATTTCCGGATTGATCAAAACGATCGGTCCCTCTCCGACATCAATGACAACGATTCGTTTTAAAATGCCAACCTGCGGTGCAGCAAGTCCGACACCATTTGCCTCATACATTGTCTCCAACATATCGTCAATTAATTCACTTATGCGTGGTGTCACTTCTTTTACTTCCCGGCAGACTTTATTTAATACCGGATCTCCAAATTCTCTGATCTCTCTTAATGCCATTTCTTTTCCTCCTTAAAATCCATTCATCGGATCAAAATCAAATTGTATACTGACTTCTTTAAATTCTGTTCTGTCTTTATAAAACTGTTCGATCGACTCTTTGCATGCTACCAGTGTATCATACTCGGCATGTTTTAGATATACCACTTTTTTATAAATATCATTTACTTTTCCAATCGCCGCCGACGCCGGACCTAATACCTGCAGTCCCGCTACATTTTTCTGTTCGACTGCAAGTTTTAAAATCTCTGCTGCCTTCTGTGCTTTCTCTTCATCCTTCGATGCCGATAAGATGGACAGCATATGAAACAGCGGCGGCACCTGCAGCATATTCCGATAAATGATCTCCTGCTTATAAAAACTTTCATAGTCTTGTCGACTTGCCGCCACGATACTGTAATGCTCTGGCTGATACGTCTGAATCACAACCTCTCCCGGTTTTTCTCCTCGCCCGGCGCGACCAGCCGCCTGTGTCAGAAGCTGAAATGTCCGCTCCGGACCATGATAATCACTGCTGTGCAAAGACATATCTGCTGCTAGGATTCCGACTAACGTTACGTCAAAAAAATCATGTCCTTTCACGATCATCTGCGTTCCAATGAGAATATCCGCCTCATGATTGGCAAATGCAGACAAAATTTTCTCATAACTGTCTTTTGTTCGCGTCGTATCCGTATCCATACGCAAAATTTTTGCATTCGGAAACCGTTTCTGCACCAGAAGCTGAATTTTCTGGGTGCCCGCCTTAAACCCACCGATATATGGCGAACCGCAGGAAGGACAAACCTTCGGCATCGGTCGCTCATAGCCGCAGTAGTGGCAGACTAAACGGCTTGTTCCATGCTGACTCAACGACACATCACAGTGCGGACATTTTATGACCTCCCCGCACGAGCGGCAGGAGATAAAGCCCGCCATTCCCCGTCGATTTAAAAACAGCATGATCTGTTCGTGATTTTCCAGTCTCTGCTGCATTTTTTCCTGCAGGGTGCGGCTTAAAATCGAACGATTTCCATCTTGCAGCTCCCTCCTCAGATCCACGATCTCACACATCGGCATCGGTCGTTTCTGCACCCGCTCGTTCATAGTGAGAAGTTGATAGTCGCCCCGCATCGCCTTATAGCAACTTTCCACCGATGGTGTCGCAGAGCCTAACAAAATCGCAGCACCAGTCTGCCTTGCCCGCTCAATCGCCACCTCTCTGGCGTGATAGCGCGGCAGCGTTTCACTTTTATACGACGTCTCATGCTCTTCATCTATAATGATAATGCCTAAATTTGAAAACGGTGTGAAAAGTGCAGACCTTGGACCGATCATGATCGAAATATCTCCATTTTCTGCCCGCAGAAACTGATCATAGCGCTCCCCCGGAGACATCCTTGAATTTAAGATCGACACCTGATCACCGAAGCGACCAGTAAAACGCCGCACCGTCTGATACGTCAGGGCTATTTCCGGTATCAGAACGATCGCCTGCTTTTTCTGCTCTAAAACGCGGGCGATCAATTCCATATATACTTCCGTCTTTCCGCTTCCAGTCACACCTTTTAAAAGCCACGGCTTTTTTCCGTTGTCATTCAAATGCGCGGCTACCGCATCCACTACAGTCTGCTGCTGCTCATTTAAAACCAGGTGATACGCATTCTGCCCAATCTGTCTGACCGGATTTCGATACGTTTCCACACTTGTGATACGAATCAGCCCCTGCTCTAGCAGTGGACGCAGCGCTGCTGCCGTTACTTTCAATTCTCCGGTCACTTGTGTATACTCCAACGGATTTTTTTCTAATAAAGCCTCCAAAAGCCGCACCCGCGCTTTTTGATTCTTTCGCTGAAATTGGGTCAATTCCGACTTTGCGATCTCTGTGGAACAGGCAAGATGCACAAAACGCTTTTGTTTCTGTTTCTGTTTTTGTTTCACCGGAAGAACCGTTTTTAATGCATGGTTCAGCGTTGCTCCGTAATTACGGCGAATCCAAACCGCCAGTTCCACCAACTGTTGCTCGATTGCCACACTGTTTGGCTGCACGCCCGTAATCTCACGAATTCGGCTTTCCTCGATCTGTGCCTGATCAGTGATCTCTATGACGATTCCTGACATCTGTCTTCTCCCGAACGGCACAGAAACCTGTACGCCCGGTCGAATCTGAGCGCACAGTTCATCCGGAATCCGATATTGAAAATAACGATCTACTTTTTCATTTGAGATATCTACGATCACATTGGCATAAAACGCCATTACATTCCCTCTTCCTGTAAAATTTCCTGAATCAGCACACGCTCATCCATCGGATATTTGACTCCTTTGATCTCCTGATAATCCTCGTGCCCTTTTCCTGCAAGCACGATCACATCGCCCGGCTGTCCATGCGTGATCGCATAGCGAATGGCTTCTTTGCGGTCTGCGATTTCAACATATTCTCCATCCGTCTTTCCGATACCGATTTTGATATCATCAATAATATCCTGCGGTTCCTCAAAACGCGGATTATCCGATGTGATGATCGTAAGATCCGCCAGCTTTCCGGATACTTCGCCCATCTCGTAACGACGCAGTTTCGATCGGTTTCCACCACATCCGAACAGGCAGACCAGACGTTTCGGCTCATACTGTTTCAACGTAGTGAGCAGGCTTTCTAAACTCATCGCATTATGTGCATAATCGATCATCAAAGAAAATTCATCCGATACCTTTACCATCTCAATCCTTCCCTTGACTTTCGCTTTTTTCAAGGCATTTTGAATATCTGCTGTCTGAACGTTAAAGTGATGGCACACTGCAATCGCCGTCAAGGAATTATACACGCTGAATTTTCCAGGCACGTCGATCTCGATCGGTGCATTGACCAGGCCTTTTACATCATATTTCACACCGAGATATCCCGGCTCATGTACCAATTTTACATTTGCGGCGTGCATATCCGCATTTTCGTCAAACCCGAATGTCTCCACTTCACAGGTATGCCCTTTTAACACATCTTTGTAATGCAGATCGTCGCAGTTTACAATGCCAAGTTTGCACTGCTGAAACAGTTTCCCTTTACATTCCATATATTCCTCAAACGATGCATGTTCGTTCGGGCCGATATGATCCGGTTCGATATTTGTAAAAATACCGATGTCAAAGGTAAAGCCGGCCGTCCGGTGCATCATCAGTCCCTGTGAAGAAACCTCCATTACACAGCAGTCACACCCTGCATCGACCATCTCTCGAAAATAGCTCTGCACCTGAAATGACTCTGGTGTCGTATTACTCGACGGAATGTGCTTCTCCCCGATGATGGCTTCGATCGTACCGATCAGACCGACTTTATACCCGGCACTCTCCAAAATATCTTTGATCATATACGTTGTTGTTGTCTTTCCTTTTGTGCCGGTCACACCGATCGTTTTTAACTTTTCTGCCGGATGACCGAAATATGCAGCTGCCACAACTGCCTGTGCCAGACGCGTGTCTTTTGTCCGAATCACCGTCACATCCTGTGGTACTTCCACATCATCTTCCACTAAAAGCGCCACCGCTCCTTTTTCTACTACCTCTTTTGCGAACGAGTGACCGTCCGTCACCGTTCCTTTGATACAAATAAAAAGTGTCTGCTCTGTCACTTTTCGGGAATCCGCTGTCAGATTCTTGATCTCAAGATCCAGACTTCCCTGCAGACACTCATATTCCAAGCCTTCTAACAATGCTTTTACTGTCATATTACTTCCTCCATATGATGTATAATTATGTCCAAACTGAAATTCCATCATTTCTCCCATTATAAGATAAAATCAGGGGACTGTCAAAATTGTACGAACGTTTTTGTGCCCGGCTGCTTCATTGGTTACTGTTCACACGTCGTTTTCAGTTCACAGCCGTATAGTAAAAAACAAAACTGCACATACTACTTTCATGAAAAAAGATTTCTTAAAATGCGGATTAGCAGGCTGGTGCATGGAAATTCTGTTCACCTCGTTTGGGAACCTTTTGCACCACGACCGGAAACTGACCGGACGCACATCCCTGTGGATGTTTCCGATTTATGCGGCTGCTGCTCTCTTCAAACCGCTCTATCCGCTGATTCAAAACAAACCTGCTCTTTTGCGTGGATTTTTTTACTCCATCGCCATTTTCGCAGGTGAATATATTAGCGGCAGCTTTCTTCGACGACACAATCTCTGTCCGTGGGATTACAGTGGAGCACCCACAAATGTCAACGGTCTCATCCGTCTGGATTACACCCCATTTTGGATGGGTGCCGGTCTGATCTTCGAAAAGATCCTACAATGACTGTGTCGTCAGATGTGCAAGCAGTTCTTCTGGTGTGTGGACCAGCGTCTTCGCCCCCGCTTTGATCAGCTCCTCTTTGCTGCGAAAGCCCCAGGTGACAGCGATTCCGGTAAGGCCGCTGTTTCCTGCGGTCTGCACATCGACTTCCGAATCCCCGATATAAACGGCATCCTCTTTTGAGCTGCAAAGTTTTTCAAGTGCTGCCTCCACCATATCCGGCGCCGGTTTCTTTCGCATTCCATCCTGCTGTCCTACGACAACCGGAATCTGCGGGAAATACACCTCTGCCAGTTCTTTGGCTGCGATCTGATTTTTATTCGTCACGACCGCCTGACAAAATCCTGCTTCTTTCAATGCCAAAATCACATTTTTCATGCCCGCATACAAATCTGTTTTTACATTACAGTGCTGTGTATAGTAGGTCTGAAATTCGGAAAAAATTGCCGCAAAATCCGGGTTTTCTTTTCCCTGCGGGGTTGCATCCTCGATCAGTTTTTCGTATCCGTATCCCAGAAAAGACTTGATCTCTTCTTCTGTTTTTTTTGGATTTCCATATTTCTGCTCAACAAAATTGACCGCATCTGCTAAATCCTCCACAGTATTTAGCAATGTTCCGTCCAAATCCCAGATGATCGTTTTTTTCATAAAACTTACTCCTCTTCTAATTGCATCCCGATATTTTGTGTATTCAGCGTCCGCTTCTTTACACGCTCCTTTTCCGATGCATCGAGAATATAATTTTTGATTTCTTTTGCATGACGGATATGGGTCAGATAAATCGTCGCATCCGTATTATCCCCGGTATAGCAGATGATCGTTCCAAGTCCGAACAACCGCTCCAATAAAGACCGCTGTAATTTCACATCTTGTACCTTATACAGATAACAGTCATTTTCTTCTGTATCAAAGAACCCTTCATCCACTGTCAACATCTCTTCTGTCAGTGTATAAGTTGTAAATGTAAACGGCAGTCCCAAAAATAACACGCGCTTTTTCTCTTTATATATAATCTTATCCTCTTTTTTTGCCATGTATTCTGCTCCTTTTTGTGTAAATCCATTGTCTTTTGCTATTATAAAAAAAAATAAGGGAATCTGCAACCTTTGAAAGGAAAAAACAGCCGAGGTTTTTTCCCGACTGTTTTCTTTTTCCATATGGATTCTTCTTTATTTAATCTTTCCAGTGGATTTTACGCTGCTCCATTTGCTGGTCAGTGTCACTTTCTTCGATCCATCTTTTGTCGCTGTATATGCACGCATTCTTACATAATATGTTTTATTCACTTTCAGGCTTGGAGAAGACCATACTTTCTTTTTGCTGCTGATCTTCACTGTTTTTACACCCTTTTTAAATTTCTTGTCCGTGCTGTACTGCAACTGATATCCACTTATTTTTTTCAAAGCTTTCCAGCTTGCGGTCACTTTTTGTGCCTTTACTCTTTTTACTTTCAATGCAGGCTTGTTCGGATTTACGACTAATTTGATCTTGACGCTCTTTGCGTTATAATTTGTATTTGCGGCTGCACTTGCAGTGATATAGGCAATTCCGCTTCCGATCAGTTTTACTTCACCGTCCGTACTCACTGTAGCCACTTTTTTATTCGATGTTTTGTACGTCAATTTTCCATCTCCGAATGTCTGATTCACATTGACATAAAAACTGCCGGATACACCGTATGTCTTTGTATAAGACTTTGTATAACTGATCTTCTGATTTTCTTTTTCATCCATGGATTTCGTTGTAAACGAAATTGCATTCTCCTTTGCGTAAGACTCTGCCTTAGAGCCTTCCACTCCGCGCAAAAGAAGCTGATCACATCCGGAAAAAGCATCTGCACCGATCGATTGTACACTTGCAGGAATATAAGCCTTTTTCAGATTTTCACAGTTTGAAAATGCAGTATTCCCGATACTGATCACGCTGTCTGGAAGCGTAATATCCTGCAGACTGCTGCAACTATAAAACGCATCTGTGCCGATGATTTTTACCGTTTCCGGTAAATTGATATGTAACAGCGTTCCACATCCTTCAAATGTCTCATCCCCGATCGTTTCCAAATTCTTTGGCAGTGTCACATTGAGCAGACTGCCACAGCCACAGAACGCACCGTCTCCAATATTCTGTACACTATCCGGGATCACCACACTCGTCAGTCTGTCACAACCATTAAATGCAGACAATCCGATACTTGTCACACTATCCGGAATCGTCACACTGATCAAATTCGTGCAGCCATCAAACGCACCGTCCCCGATGCTCGTCACTTCCTGCGGAATCACTACGCTCATATCATTTCCCTTATATTCGATCAGTACACCATTTACGATCTGAAAATCGCTATTTGTTGTCTGCTGCTCCGCAGTAAAAACACTACCGCCGGCTGTCAGATCCTGTGCCAATACCGGTGTCGTACAAACCATCACCGAACTCATACCAAACGCGATCGCTCTCATTGTCCAATTTCTTCTTTTCATCTAAAAATCCTCCCTTTATTCTATCACAAGTGCCTTCTTCATGGTAAAATATTCCTCCGTATTTGTCAATTACTTAAACTAGCATCTTTCCATTAAAATAACATGAAAAAATATACTCTCAACAGCATCTCAACCTTTCGCTTTCTATACACAGTTTCCGGGATTCGGCGGGGGATGCGCACAGGGGCGGCTGGTTCAAAA